>NZ_JACSJK010000003.1:0-300000 GCF_018617035.1 Exiguobacterium sp. s140 | reverse complement strand
TTCGTTCGTCACTGGGCAGTATTGTTCACGCTCTTTGTTCGGTGATTCCATGACCACGCTCTTCCCCTCTCCCTTGTGTAATTCATCAATAGCGACAATCTCATTCCCCATCGCTCGAATAGTTGATTCGATATTCCCATCTACAATACGCAACATCATCATTTCAGGATGTTTTCGTACAAGTCGCTTCATCTTTTCATAGCCGACATATGTCGCCCCGGCTACACCTGCAGATTTGATGGTTTTCTCAAGCTGTTTCCGTTTCTGTTTCTTGTTCTTGAGAATGCTGAGCTTTTCTAATTGTTCTCCCATCTCTTCGACGACTCGTTGTTCTTCTAGCTTCCCGATTTGTTGTTTGCTCAGTTCTTGTGCTTGTACTTCGAATTTTCTCTCTAATCGGGCGATTTGTCTAGTTAGTTTATCCTTTTCACTTCGAACCGCTTCGATTGTTGATTTCAACTTGCTCTTCTCCCTGCTCATTCGTTCATTGTCCATAAGTAACTTTCGGTTCTTTTTAGAGAGAAGTCGATTTTTTTTCCTTTCCCGACTTTATCAGCTCCTCAGTGTCGAGCATTTCTTTGACAACATCGTCCTTCTTGAAACTCACCCACACATCCTGCAATTCATCCAACTGAATCGATACCGTTCCTTTATCCACTGTATTGTACTTCGGCTGATATTTGCTGATATAGTAAAGTTCTTTAATCTTCATATCACCTTGTGTCTTTGTCTCCATATAATCAATCCTAACTACCTTTTGGTATACACTCGAAGGCAAATGCCCTCCAGAACCAAAATGCGAGTTCATCCTCGACTTGATATTCAATGTTCTTCCTACATAGATAACATTAAAATCCTTATCCAAAAATCGATATACATAGCCCATAGATTTCTCTCCTTTTAATAATGTGTCGGTTTAAGTCTTGCACCCTCGAACACCACTGTTTTTTAATATCTGTATTTAATCTATTCACTTGTCTCTTATCTGAACACATCACATATCATTTGATTCAAACATCACATGATTATACCTTAATTAAACAAAATAATATTGACAATAGTATTATTTTTAAATACAATATTTCTCATGTTGGAATCAATTTGGGATGCCCTCGCTGTAATGAACAATTACATGGAAACCACTTCAGGAAGAAACCATACATATCGACAGGAAAGGAGCACATTTGAACATGACATTATTTAGATTCATCGTCCATACTCGTGACAATCAGGAAAAAACCTTTGAGTCACGGGGATTTGACGAAAAAGATGCCTATCTGTATCTCGAACAACAATTAAAGAAGTCTGGAATCGCATTCGACGATATTCAGCCGCTTTGACATGAGAGGAGCCCCTATCAGTGTAGGGGCTCTTCTTTATTTATTGAGACTCCATTGAATAGCATAGGTATATGTAAGATTAATAAGGTGCAAGCTTCATGCTATCTCAAGGAGGAGTATATATGAAAAGGCTGTTCCACGTCTCTTTTGTGGTAAATGAAACGATTGATGTTTTCACCCCAAGAATTCCAATAACACGGGCTTTGAATGAGGATAATGTTACACCACGGGTATGCACAGCACCATCACTTGAATGTTGTTTGCTTGCCAATCCTTATACTGCAGAGTTGTTCGAGCCTGAGGGACATGTAGAAGAAGGCAGTGTCATCATGGTTTGTCATAAGAGTCAGGATGATACACATTATGGGGTGCCGTTTATTCAGTACGAGTTTTATGTGGAGGATAAGGATGTATTGCCCCCCGCATCATTGCAGTTGGCAGTTCCTGATGTAGAAGAGACGTCGGAGCATTGGATTGTTCGCAAAGTCGAGCCGGAGTCGAAACGTTATTTTTTATTGAAGGACGCATATCTCGGAAAGAATGGATGGATGTATGATTATCTAGAGTTGAATTTGAGTGAGTTTGAAAGACTCATGTATCTTGACCCTAGTGATTTTCGAATGGTATACTAATTTTGACTATAGTCAAAAAAAATATTCATAAGGAGGGGTTGCGATGAACCAAGTCGAGACGTTATTCGAGTCTTTGCAAGAGACAATGATTCAGGACATCCGAAGATTCAAAGTAGAATTGAATGAAGTTCTTAGTCAAAAGAATTACAATGACCTACTAGGATGTTTGAAGAAATTTAGCAGTGCTGATGAAATGGAGTATAAGCGTTATTTCCTTCTTAACACTCAAAGCTTCGAAGAGTTTGTCCTAGAAGCCTATTACAAATATATCGAGCAAGATTTGCGCACTAAAAATATTGAACTGGAGTATTATCCAGGTGTCATCTTTTTCTATATTAATAAGCAGGTCGTGGGCATGCATCAATATAAGAATGCCAAAGTCGTGCTTGTTTCCGACATCTATGAAAATGAATTGGGAATGGTCAGACATTTTCTTTCAAGCGCCATCAATAAACTTCCTGGTGAAATTCAAGAGCGTGATATGTGGGAAACTGCTTTGCAACGACCCGGGGAGCTACACGATTGTGAATTGTTCCCAAAACTCAGTTCTTCAAATAAAAAATCGAGAAAAGAAGCTAAAAAAGTAATCAAAATATTGAAGAAGCTTGTCAAAAGAGACCTGTCATATGTGACAAAGTCATTTGAAGATGCTCAAAAAAATGTCGATTACAATGAAGGGATGATTAAAAGGTTACAGACGAAAGAAAGTCATTATCTTGACGCATTGAATCGTGCTAAAGATAAGACTCCGATTTTTAAAGAAGCACTACAGGCAAGCGGAGTGCATTGCATGGAAACACCAAAATCCCTACAATTCAGCAATCTCTCTGTTCCAGGTATGCCTTATGATGAGTTGGAAGAAAAGTTGGGCTTATATAAGGATGAATTATAAAACAAAAAAGGACTCCGAATGGAGTCTTTTTCGTTTCAATAGTTCTTCAATTGTTCTTCCATCATGCTTCTTAGATACCCTGTCTTTTGGAAGATATTGTCTACTAACTCTTGGTCAAGAGGAAGTTCCAAGTAAGTCAGGTCGTTCGCCATACCATGATGACCGTGTTCTCGATATTTAGCGGCATACTCTTCATGTGCCATCGCTATGTGATGCGCCTCTCCAATCTTGTGCAAAACCCCGCTGTCCTTATCAAATAACACTGCAGGATTCTTCAATGTTTGATATACCTTTCCATAACCATCTCTTACCTGAATTGTTTTCATGTCTGCTCCTCCTCAACTATTGTTTCCAACCCTATTGTTCAAGCTTTATCTATGTTATGCCGCCGCCAAGGAAAATAAAAATAGAACTAGCTTTAATCTGATTCATGATGGTTCCCTTACCATTCCATTAAGGATTCCGGCGGGATACTTTTACCTACTCTGTCCATCCAATCACTTAGTTGGAGACTAGAAAAATTGGTTTTCCTATCATAGAGAGCTTTCAGGTCATGCTCTTTAAAAAGATTGTCCACTTTCTTTTCTTTCCTTAGTGAGAAAAGACTTTTTTTCATCCATAATTTCAGGAATTTTAAATAGCGTTCATAGATGACTTTTTCTAGCTCTAACACATCATGAATCATGAGGAAGTACGTTTCGGGTATCGCTCCTTCCTCGCCTGTCTTTTTGAGTTCAAAATAGATGAATGTAGAAGAGGAATCATTTAAAATTGTCGGAGCAATCTGTTCGCCATGTTTCATAGCCCCATCTAACCAACAATGAATACGCTCACTTAGAGAGTCGCAATTGACTGACTCTCTACAGGGAAAGATAAACAAGTGGGAAGGATTCTTCTCAAGATTCGAAACCTTACTGTCGTAAAGAATATCCTCTAGTGTCAATAGGGTGTTCCAAATCCTCTCGACAATTTCGAGTCTTCTCATCCAGTGCTTTAAATTGTGTTCATTCAAAGTATCTGGTTTGTTTGGTAACTCTATTATCCTTTTTAATGAAGAGTGCTCCTCAATATAACGTGTCATTTTCCGAACAAGCATGTTTGAGGAATGATATGCGATACCTTCCGATTCTGATTGAGCTTCCCAGTACTCCCCTATGCTCGTCTCATGACCTATCCCGAACAGTACGGTCAACTCTTTCTGTATTCTAATCAACTCAAATGTCATCTGCTTCCACCTCATCCCTTGTTGTTTTATTCATCCTATTCATCGTCGCTTATATCAAACAACGTCCTCTTATATTTTTTCTGAAAACAAAATAGAATGATTGATATTATAGAAAAGGTTGTGATAGCTATGAAAAAGATTGCACTTGCTTTGGGAATGACCGCTCTTGCTTCAATTATGACCGGATGCACCTTCACGGTTCAAAATGATGATGAGGCTTATCTCGGTGACGAAAGACTCGTCCCATTGACAGATAAAGATGAAATCAAGGAACAGAAAGTCACGGCTCTGGAAGACCGAAAAATCTATCAATTTGACCCTGAGACCCAGGAATTGAAGATAGATGGGTTCATTGAAAAAGGAACGAGTTATCTCCGCCCTGTCAACACCGGCGACACATTGATGGTTGACGGTGTCTACTACGACTATGTCCAATTTGGAAACAAAATGGTCTTGATTGATGCGATTGATAGCACATCAGACTTGCGGGAGACAATGGTCAAAGAATAAATCCGTAAGAATCAAAAAAAGAGACTCATTGAGTCTCTTTTTTCTTTCGATTAATAGCCTTCATTTCACGCCATTTTAGCAATGTGAGATACATCTTTCCTATTACCATCAGCACTTTTAGAAGCCACAAAACCTTCTTCAACTTATTCATCCATCATCACTCCCCTTCAATAGACGTCATCTGAAATCTAATCGACAGATAATCCAGTTTCAAGTTTTATATGTATATATTAACTATTATTTTGACTATAGTCAAAATTTGTCATTGCTATGTTTCGATTGCTCTTAACATTAACTTCCGAAAAAACAAAAAAGCTCTATCCGAGCTTTTTTACATTTTAATCATCGTCTACGATGATAGTGAGATTCTGGTAGCTGTCATCACGAATCGTGCTGTTTTTCGGGAGCGGGTCACTCTTCAACACAATCGGACCCGCTTGTGCTTCCTGAACTGGAACGAGACCTGCTCCTAGACCCAATGCCATCGCAGAAACACCAACGCCTGCAAAAATTTTCTTCATATTCATACTTTTCACCTCACTTTTATTTCTTGATTCATATATACTAGTATTGCATTTGAATAAATATTCCATATTTGTGATTGTTTTTATGTAAAATCTTAATATATATTCTTTTTGACAGACTTTAAATAAAAGTTTTATAATTGTTATATAGTGTAAATTAAAAGGGGATTTTAAAGTGGAAGAAACACGGAGTGAAAAACTCGAATATTTAAAGAAATCAATCGCACAGTATACAACCGATGCGAGGCTTATGGCTGTTTATCCTGATATAGACATTGCTTCGGAACAGACAGGTATTGATGTCGAGGACATAACTCGTTGTGTGAGCGGTGAAAAGAAAAATGTGAAGAATTTTGTATTTATGCAATATGATTACACGATATCACCAAAGAAAATAGCAGAAATTATCGCCAAACGTATGGAAAAATTACATAGTTCATCTGGTTATAAGCATAAATTGAAAGGTTCTTCCATAGAGCAATACGATTTAGAAGGGAAATTCATCGATTCTTACTCGTCGGTGACCAGTGCGGCACAAGTAAACGGTCTCACTCAATCTTCAATATCTTTAGTCATAAACGGCAAACAACATACTTCTGGAGGATTCATTTTCTTACGCTTCTTTGAAGAATCCGATGAGAGAAAAGCTATCATATTGCAGAATCGTCTAGATGCCTATCGGACGCATAAAGGAAGGAAATCATCGAAACAGGATGTCGATGTTCAACGTAAAGTGATGGACTTCGCCTCACCTAAAAAGATGAAAGACTCAAAACCAGGGCGAAAGAAGCTCGCCAATATCCTTTATTTCGATTCTTATGGCGAATTTATAGAAGAATTTAAAAACCCACAGGAGGTATTTCATCGATTGGGTCTCAGCTTGACGACGGTTCGAAACCTTTGCGAAGGTAAGAGCAAATCATTCGCAGAGGGCGTCCTCTTGCTAAAAAATGATTATGACAGTTTTGAAGATGCTGAAGATGCGGCACTTGATAGATTGAAGGCGAAGAGAAAGAGATACGCCGGCAGAAAAGGAAAGAAAATAGCACAATTCGATAAGAGCGGACGTTACATCGATGCCTTCAATTCTGCGAAAGAAGCATCGGACGAGCTTGATATCTCTTACGTTCGGTTGAACCAGGCACTAAATGGGCATACAAGGATTGTCGATGGGTTCGTATTCATCTATTCCGATATGTTCGATTCGATAGAAGCCATGACGAGGGAAGTCTTATATCGCATGACGTTGTCTAGGGAGGATTTGCGTCAGCATATCATAACGTTAAATCAATATTAATTTCCATAAAAAAAGCCCTGTTTTCAGGGCTTTTTTTACATAAGTCTTTCTATCTCTAGAATAGAACTCTTCATTTTTTCGATGTATTCCACTGCAAAACCGTTCTTCATAAATCCTGCATTCCCCCGATTATAACTACTCCACACAGCATGGTCTAAGATTTCTCCGCTATATCCTTCAGACCCCCATCGCTCATATAGTTGCTTCAACATATACGTTCCCCACTCCATGTTCACGTAAGGGTCTAAGGGTGCGTTCGGAGTATCCAATTCATCTGAAAGCTGAGCGTGATTGATTTGATTCACTTGAAAATATCCAAAATCATTCGTCTCATTCGTAGCGTTAGGGTCAAATACGCTTTCGTGCTGAATGACTGCTAGGGTCTTGAGATAATCAAGCCCATACTTTTCGGTCAATTCAAACAGGTATTCTTGATGAGCTAACGGCATCGGTATCTCTTTCTTATATCGAAATTCTGATGAATCCTCCAAAGTTTCGTCATCATTATCGATTGTTTCACCATGTAAGTCTGAATTTACACTGTCAACCTTCTCCATAGTAGACTTCGATGTATTCTCCTGAACATTGAGAGTCTTTGTATCGCTAGACTCTACCTCGTCATTATTCAAAATATGGACTTCTTTTTCTCCGTTCTTTACCTCACCCACTTCACTGGCAAAGACACTTGTCGTCAATACAATCAGAACACTCGTCAAAAACGCCATTAGACCATATGCCCACTTGTCATGTTTACGTCTTTTCTGCTCTTTTGTCTCTCGCATTGAATTCATTTTCATTCCTCCTGAAATAAATAGTAGTAGCCACTACACCTTAAACATGTAACAACCTATCCTATTCATTCCGGTGTCCGAAAATAATAATGTTTACTTTATAAATCTATTGAAGGTAAATAAAAAAAAGGAGAGGATACCTCTCCTTTTTTATGCTGTAATATTGTCATATCGCTCTGAGAGCAATACATCTAACATCAATCTCTCTGGCGATAAATCTTTAGATGCTAAAATGGCTTTCAGAGTGGAAGGTGAGGCACCGCTCACAAGAGCAACTCCTTGCTCATTCTTCGTCACTGGGACTGTTGAATGACCTGCCACATTCCAGAAGATGACCTCTGGGAAAGGATATCCTGCCGACTCGAACGCCTTTTTACAGGAGTCGATGACACGAACGTTTCCATTCCGAACGGACTGATTGAATTGCATGTCTGACACGAGGATAAGGCGTCGAATCATCTGCTCTTGTGGCAAATCAGTCTTGATAGCGGTGTTCAGTATCAAATCAAAGGTCGCCTCAAGGTTCGTCGTCATATCCCAATTTGCCCGCCTCATATTTTGAATCTTGTTCGAAATGCTCGTTCCTTTCACTTCAACCAATTCAGGAATCTCTGAAAACGTCAGAAAATGATTCTGAAAGTGACCGGTGTTACGCTCTGAAATATATAGACCTAAACCGATGGCGACGTTGAGCGGTGAATTGGGTTCAAACCCGCCCATAGAGCCTGAAACGTCCACCACGACCAAGGAGTTATCTTGCTTTCCTCCAGTGAAGTCCGGTAGGTTGTTCCATAAAGCGTCGAGTGTTCTAGAATTTTCATGACCTGCACGATGTACGACATCGTAAGGATAGAGCGTGCTTGCAGACATCTTTTTACGCCCATCCTCAACGGCTTCCAAATATTCGCTATATCGCACCCCGTCACGACGCATAAAGCTTGCACGATACTGCTGATGAGCTTTTGATGGCGTTTTCTCATAGTCAATTTCCGATATCGACCCATTTGAAAGTTTGGTCTCAACGATGTCGATGTGATTGCGCAACAGGACGAGCATCTTGCGGTACTCTGAAGGATGAAATTCGAATGCCTTGACGAAACGTTTTGCAAGCTTGCGAGTCGCCTTAGAACTTGCATTCTCAGACGGCATCCACTTCGCCAAGAGTGAAACCGGTTCATTCGAATTCATACCATCTAAATCATCCTGCAATTGTTTCAAGACAAAGTCCACCATGCCTTTTTCTAAGGGAGTATCGAACAATACGAACAAATCATCGAATCGACCGTATACCGGTACCATCGGAATGAGATGTCCCATTTTTTCCCCTTTTACATTTGCCAAATGCAGGAGTCCCGCTCGAAACACATCACGTTCCCCCTGTCCACCACGGATGTCCCGAAGGTAGAAAAGCGTCTTGAGCGCCAAGTCAGGCGTATCCGCATACGCCTTGTCCAACAAGCGAATGAATTCGCATTCGTCATGTCTCAATGCGCCCCCTCTTCCAAAAAGGTCTAGGACAGAATTCAAAGTCGAACCATAAGCATGGTCTCCATTCGTAGTCTTCGATTGATTAGATACATCTTTTAAGTGTTGTAACATCATATCACGCTCCCTTGTTTTGTCTTATACGGAAAAATATATTCTTTTCATTCATTAAGTCTTCAGATAACAAAAAACCATATCTAGCGTCTAGCCGCACTCAAGTTTTTCATTTGACGGTGAAAGTTGAGAGTTGCTGAAGGCGACTTGCCAGACATGGTTTTTTGTACGAAGGTTTTCTAGCCACATGTAACTTTTTCATCGATTAGTTGAAAGTGTAGATGTTTGCTGTAAGTGACTGCTCTTCGTCATTATCATTACGAATCATTTCTAGCCGCATTCGATTCAATATACCAATTATATTTGAAGTGAAATTGCTGTGAGCGACTATGATTCTTCGGTAGAATAAGTTTTCGGTATTCACACTATATGTGCAACTTTCGATATATATAACCAAAATCTTATCTTTTCGAGTCAAACAATTTTGACTACACTATATATCATAACACCAATTATAAAATAGTCAAAATAATTTTGTTTTTATATACAAAAAAGAGGCTTCACAGCCTCTCTCATGATTAAATCTGATTCTGTTCCTTATATTTCTCTTGAATCGTTTCAATGAATGTTGCCTTATCATATCCAACGCTCTCGAAAATCTGACTTAGTTCAATGATGATATCCATTTCCTCTTGGATAGGAATGTCCAAGATGATATCATGTCCTTCCGGGTCGATGACTTGGAAGTTGGTTGTGTCTCCATACATATCATATTCACTAAATGTGAGGGTCTTTCTGAACTCATCAAAGTGTACCTTGGCGGCAGTCAATGCGTGAGACTCCATAAAGAACTCTCCTGTGAATTTTAGGATTTGTTCAACTGTTTGCTTTTCCATATCTGATTCCTCCTCAAGATATCGATGACACTGTCATCCCTGTTTTTATTGACTCTTCATCTTATGCAAGTATCTTCATCTCAATCATCCTTTTGAACGCTTTAAATAGTCAGAATGTAATTGTGTTTATGAGTCATTCTCTTCCAAAGTTTTTGAATCATGACGATTCCTCCTTTGATTCTTGTAATGGCATACTCCTAATTTCTTCAACATCCTATATTCTATTTATATTGTTGTTAAAAAATAGAGCAAAAGGAGAAAATCTCTCCTCATGCCCTATACACCGTGCCTAGCTTGATGAATATGCTTAATTCGTCGAAAGGTGACAGCACACCCGCTCTCCATGATGCTGATTCAAAGAACCATCGCATCAGATGATTGACATGTAGGACGGTCAGGTCTCTTTCGGACTCTTTCGTATTGTCGTTATAACTGTTCATCCAAACATACCCTAGTTGTTCGATATGTTCTTTCGAGGACATTTTACCCCTAAAAAGGGTGACACTCTCAATCTCATCGTCAACAGCAGGGTCACGCTCAATCCGCACCGAGTTGCTCACAGTGTCAGCGACAATCGTTCTTTTGATATGAGTGCTACGTTTTCTTGTATCCAGGAACGCATGTGCTTTTTCAATTCTCAAAAATTCAGAGAAGATAGAGTCTAATTCCTCCTTCAACGTTTCACTTGCTTGCTGTTCTCTCTCTGAGGGGAATATCAGTCGGTCAAGCGCCAACAACAGTGACTCTAATACTGAAAATAGTCGTTCCGAAATTTCCCCGGATTGCTTTAACTCCGGAATAAAATGAATCATCTCTGAAAGAAATCCTTTAGAATAATTTATGCCATCGTTGTTTCCTTTGTGTATATAGATTTCAGGATTGATGAGCTTTACGCAATCTGAAGGTATATTGTTCAATTCATAGTATTCGCCCCTGTTCAGCGTGGGGACTCGTATCATTCCTTGCTCCATCAATGCATTTAGAACCTCTTTTTTTCTCATTTTCTTATACATCTCCTTCACGGTTCTTGATACGGCTTTACACACCCTTTTCCATTTTAACGCATCATTGGGAATAATAAATTGTCGAATGTTGTCATTTTTAAATTCGAAGGTGAATGGACAAGTTCTTTATTATGGTTCAATTACAAACTGCATAGTATATATAGTATTTTAATCTTGGCATACTCAATTTAGGAGGTATTTATATGAGATTGGTGAACCTTGTTCGGGAGCGGAAATCTGACAACTCGCATGTTGTCGATACGTTTTTGGTAAAAGATTCGATAACTGAACCAGAAGTTGCTCTACGAGATGCAGTAAAAGATTTTCTTATGAGTGATGAGGGGAAAAAGTGCGTGATATATGCTTGTGGAGATTTCAATTGGGGAGATGCCATCTCCAACATCACAGATGAATTTTTGCAACCACATGGGCTTGTATCGTTCAATGTTTCAGAAACAATTGTTGTGAATCAAGATGAAGTTTTGTTCTCCGACATCCAAGAAGAGGTGCTTTGTGCCGAATAATAACTCCATAAAAAAGATAGTGCTGATTTATTGTGGAATCAGCACTATCTTTTTTTTACTTTTGATTGGATTGCATGAGGAAACACTCAATAGAACAGTCATACCGATTCTTCTGATGCCGAGATGACGTCGGTCAGTATCGCTCTTCCTTTCAGACTAGCAATTCGTTTAAATCGGAAAGACTCGTGAATCGTAAATTCGGCAAATGTTTGCAAGGGCTCTGCATGTACCGATAGGATGTCATCGACTTCATGGTAGACAACCAACGTCTCCCCTGTTTCACTCTGTGCGAAATTCATGACATAGATGACGGAACCGCTGTTATCTTGGTAGAACTCGTTTTTGAAGATGTGGCGACTCCAACCTTCTTTATTCGTATAGACCTTTTCATTTGTGTCGATTGCAAATGCCATCCCTCATCACTCCTCTATTTTTCCGTTTACTTATATGATAGGCACCCCATGTGATTATATTCGCAAAAGACCCGTTGAACGATTACACTCAAAGTGAGGATATCCTGCGAATGAGGAGGACAGAACTATGAAATTCAAACTTTCTGGGAACACCATCCCTATGAACCATTTCTTCAAGGAGGCATCTTCTGATAGAACATTCCATCAAATCGTGGCGACGAAGGACATTCCGGTGTTCGGTGTGAAGGAAGGCGACTTGGGTGGATGGGTCGAGCATGTGTCAAATTTGGAACAAGAAGATGACTCTTGGATATATGAAGGCGGTATTTCTTGCGGAAATGCCACCATCAAAGGGTCTAGCACGATAGGGAGAGGTGTTTGGGTGTCAGATGACTGTATCGTTTCTGACTTCTCACATTTCAGAGGTAACATACGCTTAAACGGGTCGCATCGATTTGAACGTGTCGATGCGAATGTAAATGAATTTATGATAATGCCTGACACAAAAGGGACTTGGGTTCCTTTCGACAAAAACAAGCTCCTCTTAAGAGGAGACATTTATGTACACGCAAAGTTAGTTAAATGGTCTGCGGCAGGCACCATTGATGCCCTCCTTGAGCTCCATGGTGAAGAGGTCATGGTAAGCGGGGTCATTGATGCAAGTGAGTGTCTGAACATCAAAGACTCGCATCTGGCAAACGCTTTTTCTCATGGGGATGTTCGTATCGATGAAAGTCATATTGTCGGATTAGATGGGAACCATCATCTTTTCAAGGGAAAAGTATCGATTTTCGATTCTTCTATACATGGGTTCTTGAGTGCGGAATCCTCTGGTGGAGAAATCGTGTTGAAAGAAACAATAAATGAAGGGATGACAGATATTCAAATACTTTCAGACGGATACTTCGAAGCGAATAGAGTTCGCTTCCTTGGCATCACGACGCTGATTCATGATTCACCCGACAACGTAGGTGTCCATGATAAATCCTATTCCGATGAGGTTTACTTGAGAACCTCAAACTCTGCCCATGATTCGACCTTATGAATCCTCTGCCTGACATCGTTATTGTCTCACCGAAAAAATCCATTCCTTCATTGATGAACTCCCCTTTATCTGAATAGGATAAGGCAATATCAATATTCAGGCGTGCCACGCACAATTTGCTATCAAAGGGGAACTGATTATGCAGACATTGAAATCAATCATGAGTGAACAGATGTTAGAAGAGACATTGAGCGTATTGAAAGAAGTTCTATTCCCAGACATCAATAGCTTACGTGAGTGTATTTTAGAAGGAGAGAGTGTATATTCATCAAGTACATCAGCAAAATCTCGTTTTTACGATGACACTTGGTTGAACTGTAAACTATCTAAGAATGGGAACAGTGTACATCTTGACCTTTATGTAACGAACAGCGAATTGCAGGAAACATTCTTCCTCAGTTATTTGTTTGAAGGTGATGTCCCGATGTTAGTCGTATCGAGCGAGGCTTTCCCGACACCAATTGCACTCGCTCCAGAAAAAATGGACACCATTCGAGAATTAAACGAGCTACTCACAGGTAAATCCATGCTCATGTCGATTTCCTAATAAAAAGAGACCGTAAAGGTCTCTTTTTTATTCATATTCCCCGGGTGGACAAAGTGAATGCTCCTGAATCACGGAAGACTTGATGATGAAAGCTATCTGCAGTCCTTTAAACAGATAGAACCCTCGTTTCTGGATAAAGTAGTCTTTGCTCGTGCCTTTATTGAACACTTCTTCCAATTCTTCTATGCTCTTTTCCGCTTCTTCATAAATCTCCGGCTCATCCCAATCTGTGTTGTAAACTTGGTGAGCAAAAGCATATTCATCATTCCACACGTCATTCCAATCAATCGCTTTCTTCCGGTTTATGACGAGGTCGGATTCGAGCAACAGCCTCAGCGCCAATTCCTCATCATCATGACATACTGTTTTCATTGCTGAAAGTAAGTCTTTCTTCGTGCCGTCATAATCACGCTTGAAGGAATCATTAAATCGTTCCCTCAACATCTTGACTTCTTCACTCATCTTTTATCCCCCATTCGCATCGGTTTCCCAAAGCTTTCATAATCCCTTCACGAGTCAGCTCGAAATAGACATTATGTCCTTCCTGATAGGACTCCCAATATTCATCTTCATCTTCCACATCCATCGTCGCACCAATGCTTCTCCAAAAATAATAGGAACGCATTGATTCTTCATGGAGAATCGTTCCCCTCATCACTTCTAATTGGAAATGTTGAAATAGGAACGATATGACTTGCGTGCCAACACCTTGTTCTTTTCCGATGACTTCTCTCATTTCCATCTCTACGGATTTCGATTCCTCGTCAGAGAAATACAACCACGTATAGGCGAGCAGTTGTTTCCGAAGAAAGATTCCTCTCCCGCCTGCGCCATGATGAACATAGCTCATCTCTGGATACACATGGTCTTCAGGCATATCTTGGATAGTGAAATAGGTATTTTTAGTGTTGGAAAGGTAATCGTATTGAGTGGTCAACCACTCCTGCAATCGTTCGACTTCCCCGTCTTCAAAATCTGAGAGAAGGTTCTCTGCCATCCAAGATTCTACTTGTGAGATAGTTACATTTTGAAACGATGGTTGATTGCAATCATACTCTGAGAGCCGCTCGTCATCCAACCTTCCCCCTGCGTCATACCTCTCTCCTGTTTGGGAGACCACATAAGCGTGAACCAACACTTTAGAAGGAAGTTCCGCCCCCTCAAACCAGAAATCGTCATCCCATAAGAACTCCATGTCATATCCCGACATTTTAGAACACAACAGAGCGAATAGATGACATCTCCCGTACAAATAATTATCGATTTCGACTTCTTTTGCCACATTCGCTTCCCCGTTATAAGTTTGTGAACACACTCATGACACTCCTTTTCGATTTGAATATTATATTCTATGTAAATTGATTCTGATGATTCGACACATGTAAAAAAGACCTCAAGTGAGGTCTTCGGTTTATCAGTAAGCGACATACTTCCCGTTTTCTTCTTCGACGAAGAGTTTTGTCCCATCAGGCAACAAGATGAATTCTTCTTCTAGGTTTTCTACTTCGTAACCATCTCCATCAACTCCCTCTACCGACTCGATGTCAAAGACGATTCGTTTGATGGGGTCATATTTCGCTTTTGTTTTAATTTCGAAACCGCCATCCCAAACAGACACGTAGGTCACATTTAGCACTTCCGGTTTTTCCAAATAACCTTCAACGTCGTACACCTCATGCCCGCAGTCATCGAATGAAAGGTATGAACTCGATTGTTCATTTCCGTATTCTTGACCGTTGTCGCCCCATGACCAAGACTCGGATTTTGCATGGTGCTTGTTCACACGAAGTTTCAGCTCCTCGCATTCTTTACAATAAAGTTGCCCTTTTGCCGACACATACTGGTTGTAGTGGTCAAAAGCGAATACCAATTCATCCTCTCCCATGAAAACATTACCGATTCCTGTTCCATTCAGGTGTGGGTGAGTTTTCTCTAATGGTTCGACCTCCTCAAAATCCACCACGATGTCTAAAATCGTCTCATTCTCTGTCTCACGTTCCTCTCCATACAAAATCTCTGTGATGACGCCCGCAAGACCGTTATAGTCACTATCTGGTAGTGCAATCACCGATTGACCGACTTCGATTTTTGATAGCAATGGATATTGTGCCAATTCTTCAGCTTTGAATTTCATGTTTGCTTCCCCTTTTCCAATTTGTTTTAAAAACCCTCATGATGTATCGCTCTCATTGCGTGATGTCTATCCTTGCATCAATGAATGGTTATATCCTTCATGCCATGCCTTTATTGCAGGTGCGACATCAAAACCTTCCGCCTCATACTTGTTCAAATGTTTCGTGAACTCTCTGTCGAATTCATGAAAGCTAACAGCCCCTTCTACATCCGTCGATTCAAAATCGATTTCATCCTTCAACAAACCGTTGATTTCCATGTCTTCCCCTCGTAATGAAGCATTCTCTACAAACGCTTCAAACGTCAGGAGTTCTTCTAGCTCTTGACTGTTCGTCAATTCATAAAACATGGCTGTATCAGCACCTTCTTTCTCAATATCTTATCTCTATTATACCAAAAGAAGGACCTTTTATGTACATATAAAGAAAAAATAAATATACATATAGTCAAAAAAATAAGAGGGATAACCCTCTTATTCTCCAGATATGCGTACTTTCTCAGGTTGTAGAACGCCATTGATTCTTAACTGAGCCGTTCTACCTTTTTTTGTCCGTTTGATGAAGATGCTAACTCCCTCAGATACGGGAATATCACCTTCCAGAAGAGGATTCGTTCCCCACTCTACCATCATCTCCCCTGCTTTCTCGATGGCTTGCTGAACGGATTGTCGCTGTTCATCCGCCCGTGTTTCAAGACTCGCCTTTTTTGAGAAGTAGAAGATGAAAATCATCGAAATAACGACGATGCACATCATCAATAAATTGTCGTACCAAATACTTTCGAACGGATTGTTCTCCCACACTTGATAACATAATGCGATTCCTGTAACCGAAACGATGACTACCATTAGTTCATACCTTTTGGTCAAGATTGATTTCATTGACTCTATAATTCCTGCGATGCTATCTAACATATACCACATCACTCCTTTCTAAAATGAGAACAGGAGCATGTGGAATCGCCAGACGGGATTCTTACATACTCCCGCTCGTAGCGAATAAAAACATTGCAAAGCCAATAGCTGAAACAATGATAAGGTGAACCAAAACTTCTTTTGTGTTTTTTTGAATCTGTTTTCGTTTCTCCGATTTCAATTCCTGTTGGTGGTCTGTATACTCCGACAATGTCTGTACGCCGTACAAGACATGCATGAGGACATAGACCGCTCTCCCTGTTAAAACAAATGCTACCATGGCGAATGCAAATACTACGCTGTTGTAATCCATAAATAGCTCCTCCTATAAATGTTGTGTTCGTCTGATGTGTTCGTCTAATGAGTTCACTTTTAAGGATACGTGTTTCATCGTCCCTGCTATGTTTATTCGTCTTATATCATATCGTCCATTTGATTAGAATATAACATTCTCTTCCCTATGTGCTCATATGACGTGTGTAGAACGGGCATAAGACTTTTTATTTTTGACTATAGTCAAAAATATTTGTTATAAACAGACTAGGATAACGGACGGCAGGAGGTGTTCACCATTCAAGCAACCATGAATCGATATACCGTAGAAGATACGTTCGCCGTGGCGGACGAAGGCATTAAAGATATTGAGGCATTTTTACGTTCCTTCTCGGCTTCTCTCGCTATCATCAATGTCGAGAAACATGAGACGTTTCAGAAAAAAGATGTCGATTTGCTGTGGGTTTACTTAGAGAACGGCGTAGAGAAAATGAAGCGAATCGAAGCAAAGATTGACCGATATAAGAGTGGAAATTTCTTTTTCGAAACAGTTAGCAACGAGAACAAGGGCACTCCGGGTTGTTTTCTTTATACTGAGGCGGATTATCTGTTCTATTACTTTCTTGAATGGAAAAGCCTCTTCGTATTGCCTGTGAAAGAGATTCAGACATGGTTCTCTGCGAATGAGCATCGTTTTAAAGAAAAGACACTCGCTACAGCAGTCGGCAAGGATTATTACACATCTAAAGGAAAGGTTGTTCCTATCAAGACAGTCTTGAGAGAGTGTAAGTTTGTGAAGAGACATTCTTTGATTGAATTTGCGGCTCGATGAATAGTCCTTCCATTGTTGTATATGATAGTACGGAGAACCCATACACGGTACATGCGCAGACCGTGGAGCTAGAAAAGAAAAGTCAAGGGGAGACCCTGACTGTGTCGTGGACTTTCGGTTAGAAACGACCATGCGAGGCTTAGACAAATGTCTAAGTCTTTTTTTGTTATTCTCGACACATCACAATCTAATTTTCATATTGTTTCCTTGAGATACATAAGATAAATCAGTAATAGATTTGGTATGGGAACATCTAAAAATAAAAAAGGGAGTCATAGAAATGGGAGTTAATGAAAGGATAGAATTTAAGAAGAATTTGTCATTTGGATTTGCACATGGATTGATGCGGATTTACTCAGAAAAGGTAATTCGTGACAGCGTTTCACCTAAACCTGAAATGAGTTCAATACCGTTAGAACCTCAACCACTTCCAACTGTATTGTGTCATGATACGGTTCAGGAAAAACTCTTAGAAATTAATCTTGGAGTGAAGAATTCTATTTTACCAAGGAGTGTGATTCGATGAGCATCAAGATTTTCGACGGGTACATCATCCCGAACATGAATCAAACCGAATTTCAAGAATGGATTTCTCCATTCATTGGGGCTGTTCAAGAATTGACTACAAAGCATGTATATCAAGTGGCTATTGACCGTTCCACGTACTGGTATGACCTCGCTACTCTTTCTGAAGAGGAAGAGTTTGAGAATCGTTCAAGTGTCATGGATTTTTATGACCCGGAACGTTCCGTATTTGAATGTGTGATGAACAGTCTCCAGAAGGAGTCTGACAGTATCTATCGTATTGATATTGACATCAAATCTTTCCTAAAAATATTTAAGATTGAAGGCAAGACATTGGCGATTCTCGTCTATGGTGATGTCACAGGCGTAAAAGATGCTTTCGAGGAACTGCCAGGCATTCAGAACTATGATTATTGGAATCACACGGAGAAACCCCTCTTCATCTCAGATGAGGATTGGCACTCTCGTGAGACTGATTGGAAAAATGCTTTGTTTGGTGGTGACGAGACTCAAGTCATGCTGATTTCTGAACTGCCGACGGACTTTTCAGGAATTAAAGATGTTTCGATACCGACTGTATATAATCGAGCTGAGAAGACGGCAAAAACACAGCTTTCAGAAGAGCTCGTATCCAGACTGGACAGTGAAGAACTTCACAACTCCATCTCGAAACTTGTTGAATACCTAGAATCGCCAATCGGTAAGTCCCAAATCAAAGAGCGCACTCGTTTGAATAAACAAATTCTTTCGAGAGAGGTATCGATAGAAACATTCGACATCTCATTCTCTGATTTGTTCCAATCAAAAGAATAAGACAGTAAAAAAAACCACCAGGACTCGTCTGTCAAGGTGGTTTTTTAGCGTATGCCGAATCTTTTTATTCTTTTCACTCACTATAAACCGTTTCATCACGAAGCCCCTCTGCACATTCCCAACAAATCGCCATATCAAAATTGTCCATGAACTTAAAGTTGAGGTGATAGTTACAAGCCTTGCAGATAGCGGTCGGCATCAGTCCTCTCTCCATCATCAGCATTTTATGCTCTTCTTGTTCAGTCATCTCGAATCTCACGATATTTCTGTCAAGATTTCTTGAACGACGTTTCGTTTTCTTATAGTATTTCTTCTTCTCCGGCTTCTTCGCCTTTGCATTTTTGAGTTTTCGAATGCTTGCGGTTTGTTTCTTAAACCCATAGCGCTTACCGTCTCCCTCGAACCATTCCCTAGATGGGTTCATTTTATAAGGGACATCCATCCCCTGTCCGTTCAAACGACCGGTTCTATTCTCAAACAGACCATTCTCCCATGCTTCGTTGAACGTCTCTAGTCTTCCATCCATTGAATTGAACACCTGTCTCATTCTTGCTCTTTCGGTATCACCAAACGCCTCTTTTTGCTTGACCATATTGTCACCTCTTATCTTCATCTTTCTTCTTACTATATGTCCTTATGAAGGGACGATTCCGGCATACAATAAAAAATACACATAAGAAAGGGGTACAACTATATGTACAAGATTTTAAAGGATTCGCATGCCGAACTTCTGCTTGATGAGAACCCATTGCTCAGGGAAAGGTTTGAAGATTTGGGTTGGGCAGAGCATGATGCGCTCAGGATTTTTTTAGAGGTTGATGGAACGATTATCGGATGTGCAGACGTGACCGATGATGGTGCATCCATCGAAATCCATTGGCTCACTATCCTCCCGGAATTTCGGAGAAGAGGACGAGGTCGCTTGTTCTTGGATGCTCTAGCAAAGGAATCAGGTAGAACCGCTCGATTTTTTGGGGATTCATTACCGGAGTCCGCCCGCTTCTGGAAAGCACTAGGGGCAAGCTTCTCAGAAAGTGATGAGAAAGAAATTCAAGCAAATCAGTTCAGTGGCAATCTATTGTCTTTCGAGCTGACCTTATAGGTTGTAAAGTCAAATCGACTTTCACAAGATAGTCAGTTACACTAAAACAGGAAACTAATCAGAGGTGGTAATAACATGAGATTCATCGAGAATTCATTAAAGGTACAGTTAAACAATGAAGAGTTTGACATCGTCAAAAATCGTTGGATGGAGGCGAATGCCCTCATTGCAATTTCTTCGAATCGTAAACTGTGGGACGATATCAACGAGCAATATGCCGCTATCGAATCGGATGCAATTCAGAGCTATCAGAATAGTGATTTTTATGAGATGCCCGTCCTCAACACGTTGACGGTTCCAGTAAAAGCAATGACCATCAAGGTTCATTCTATCTATGCTTATCACGATGAGCGAGATGCTTCGCTTGAGTGGATTAAGGAAATGGCGAATCGAAGCTATAAACGATACATTGATTATGTGAAAAACAATAAAGAACGCTTCTCATGGGAGATGTTTTTCGAATTCATGGAGAGACGGGACCCGAACTTCTCTGCGTCACAACATGACCATTTAATGCTATTGATTTTAGTCTGTTTTGGAAAAGACTTGTTCGGCTCGATTCAATCCAGTTTCGGAAGGAATTTGTTGTTCAATGTGTACCAGAGCAATAGAATTTTAGGAGTTCCGAACAATGACTTCATTCAGTTGAGAGAAAAGTACAAGAAAGAGGCACTCTTTCACTTGAAAGATGCGTTCAAATTTAAAATCCCACCTTCTCAAAGCGTTGATTGGTTCTTCCAACAACACGAGGCTTACATCATCAACAATCTGTTGACAAAAGAAGAACGGACAACCATTGTCAGCAAGGGCGACTACGATGTCCTATACAATAAGGGACTACTACGTTATTACAAAACGTTGACGGGTACCCTTCGCCAGGAGAGATTGAATGATTTCAACTTGACCACTTCTGCAGAAGTGAAAAGAGAAGACTTGGTTGGAATTTATGCCATCTTCAAATATGGTGTCGAGACCGGTCGATTGAGCGACGAACAATGGGAATTATTCCTAACCTCATCTGTATTGATTCTCATGATGGTCAAGCATTACAAGGAGCTCTCAGATTTCTATTTCCAAAGTCTCAAAGATAAAGAAGAGCTTGTCATCCGGGAGCAAGACATCATCCGGACAAAGCGTGAACTTGAAACTGAAAAAGAGTCATTCGAGAAGAACACTCGTGAGATGGAAAGACTTTTGTCAGAAAAAGACGAGTATATCCTTCAGTTAGAAGAACAGGTCAAGCAGATGAGAAACAGGCAGGAAGAGACGTCATCTCTCAAGAAGGAAGTAACGGCTCTTCGCAACTATGCCTACCATCAACGTGCAGAAACACCAGAGCACCATCAAAAGGTAGATGTCGTTGAACAGGTAACACAATTGATGAAGGAGAATAAAGCAGTCCTGTTCGGTGGACACCCACAATTGGTGAATAAACTGAAAAAGGCGATTCCTTCGATGGATTATCGTGATGTCGATAGTATCAATCGTGACATTTCCTTCATTTCAAATATGGATATTGTGTTCGTGTTGACGAATTATTTCAATCATCCATTCTATTACAAACTCATGGGTGAACTTGAGAAATACCCTCACGTTAAACTAGTTTATCTGAGCGGGTATCCGAACCTTGAGCGGACAATGAAAGAAATGGTAGAGTTAGCAGAAGCATAAAAGCACCCAATCGGGTGCTTTTTTTTATGTATTCCAATTGCATTGGGGAAGGCTTGCTCGCACGGAGATTCGCTTCTTCTCCCTTCCAACCGAAGCTATTCTTTCCGAACGCCCCATGCGAGTGTGAGACCTGTGTCTCGAACCGATAGCACTCCGTCGTGAGTCACGCTATCACCTGTTTTGTTGGCAAATGTCAACGATACATCATATGTCATATGACTTCATTTTATAGGTGTCCAAATAAAAAAGAACCGGTCAATGCGATTCTTTTTTACGCTTCCTATTCTGTTCCCATACGAAGTGTGTCGGGGTTACGCAAAGCAGTAGGTTTTCGTACATCATTCACACTACGTACAATCCCTCTCGGATTTGACGCCCAAAATTTTTCAAGTGCTTCCTCTTCTGTCTCCGCCTCAACATTCATATAGTAAATGCTTCTCAAAGGAAAGACAAGCCTTCATAACGGACAGGGACAACGTCAGAAAGCGGTTATATCGTATTTCTCGCTTAACTCACCATGCATCTCATCTTTTTACAGACATCATGTAAAAAGGTGTCTTGGTATCCATATATCGTATCGTGACTGAATAATCATCGAATCGAAACGTTTGAAAAACATGCTTATCAAACGAGCCGAAGGGGTTCATGAGACTTAAAATCTTCCTCACCGCTACTTTGATGAAAGAAGAACTGACATCCACTAATCCCATCAATTCGTAGTTTTTTCCCTTCAGCGCAACCTCACCCACTCGTGAGTTTTTCATATAGAATTGAAGGCTATGAATATCAGCTCTTTCCCCAAATTTCTGCAAGAATTGAAGTTGTTCATCCTCTTTGATGACATCCATAAATCTTCGGTTCATTTCCATTGGCATACTTGCCCCTCCATCTATTTAAATCTATGACTGCATCATCATTTTAACATAATTTTGACAATAGTCAATTTAATTTTACTATTTTGAAGCGTTACGCTCCTCTTTATTGACTATTTGAATAATTAAAAATACACTATTATTAACTATTAGTGAGTAGGACGAGGAGGTGTGAATGTGAATTGTGATGACACGTTAGATGAAAGTGTTCATAAAAAAAGAAGTGCATATAGCACTTCTTTTTTAAGTCTGTGGCAATGAGAGTGTCTCTAAGTATTGTCGATAATCATCCTCACTCATACCTAAATACTCATGAACCGGCACACTTTGAGAAGATTCTTCCCACTTACGAATGGCGTGTTCTACGTAGTATTGATTCACTTTACCCGCTTGGTAGAGTTCCATGAATGGCTTATCAAGCTCTTCATCCTCCACTTTTTTCAAGAGTTCTGATGCGATTGACGGTTCTGTGTAATCAATAAACCCTAGCGCAAAGCTCAGTGCTCTCTGAAGGCTCTCTTGGTCTAACTCTTGAATGTTTAGTCCAGTACCCTCTTCAAATGCCTGTACATTATAGTCGCTAAATTCAACCGTTACTTTCATAACCCGGTTCCTCCTTGAAATGTCACATATATGACCCTTATTTTTTGACTCATGATTATGTTATGCCCGAATCCGTGGAATATCAGTCTTTATGATTGAAATATGAAGGATATAGCATGATTGAAAAGGACACAACATAAGATATGAAAACGCTATTAGGTATTCATTGAATATTCGATATGAAGGAGAGAATCATTATGAAAAAATTGACGAAATCACATCAGAAGCGATTCGATTTCGAGGAAAAGCTTAATGGAAACGGTAATTTGACATGCACTCTGGATGTAAACGGAGAAAAACATCGTTTTGAGCTTAGCGAATTCCAACTTAAAGAGATGGAACATGTGTTCAGGAAGAACGTTTCTCGTAGACTCGTCTCTAAGCTCACACCAATTGACCTGGCAAACTATATCGTTTCTCGTCAGCTAGGTGGGAAAGGCATGAAGTTGACGACACATCTAGCTCTTCAAAAGACCCTCTATTTCATCGATTGCGAATATATGAGGCATATCGGAAAACCTGTCTCCCTTTTCGATGAATACACATTCGAAAAATGGAAATTTGGTCCAGTATGTCCGATAACATATAGAGAGTATCAATTATTCGGGTCGCTAGATGTAAGTAGTCTGCCTTTCATGCAGGCATTCTCATTTGAACATAGCGAATTCCTTAGTCAGATACACTCGAAAGACTTATCTGTCAAGCTATTGAATGAGTGGATTGATAAGTATATTTATGTAGAACAATTTCGTTTAGTAAATAAAACTCACAGCCATCATGTTTGGAAAAAAGATGAGTCTAGAATTATCGACCATGATGAACCACCTATTCCATATGATGTGGTAGAGCTGTTCAATGAGATTCAATCTAACTCTTCATTCTTTGATGTGTAATCTATGATTTAGGAGGAATAGAGATGGTTTCATCTAGCACGTTTACAGAGACTTATTTTATTTTGGCATATGGAGATGATTTTTTTGCAGGTATGGTTTCAAACGGTATTGAATCTACGAAGGAACTCCCTATGCGCTATCAGTTTGTTCCACACTCGAACGAAGCAGAGAAGTTTGGTACTGGTGCGATGGATTTCTTATCGCCCATGTTCCTTCCTGAATCGTTCAAGGACTGTGATTCGATTACCTCTCTCATGGATGTACTGAAGCTATTTAGAGGCTCCAGGTTAATCAAAGTCGAAAAGACGACGGTGACAACTCACGCCATCGAAGAGCATCTTATTGTTTCTGAACGTACAGAAATAAACTATCAGTATGAAATGATAAGTACTGATGAGCTTGAATCTAGCCTAGAGAAAAAAACCGTCTCTGTTTGAGGCGGTTTTTTTATTTTGGCTTATGCGTCAAAAATTGCGATGCGTTTTGATTCTTGTTCAGCAAATCGATACGTTCCTTATCACTGAACGGATAGAATTCCAGTTGAAAAATATCGCCTTTTCTCGAATAGCTCTTCAATGTAATCTCACTTTCAACGATTTCATCTAAAGTTTCCTCTATGATTCTGATTTGATTCGTTCGCCGCTTCGTTCCGAACACGAGAGCCCCACGGAAGAAATTGAGATTCGTTTGAAACAATATTGGATTACTATCTTCTGTTTGGGTAGCTAACAGTATTCGTTGTCTCTGTAGTGCGTAAATCAAGACCTTGGATGATTTCAATTCGAACCGGTCGATAATTTTCTTGTAAATGCTCACCGTCTGGTTCTTGACGAATTCATGAATCAAATTTTCACTGAATATGATTCGGGCGACCTCTTTACCGGTTACTTCATCTGCCTCAATCGTGACATTGTAAAAGATTTCAGTCTTTGTGGAACGGAGTGTCTTCTCATCTATGATTCGCATCTCCATGAAATCCATTTTAATCAAGCTCTCTTTTACTGCCATATAACTCTTCTTACTATCATTGTGATAAACTGCTCGCACAATGTCACCTATCTCTACGACCATCGGGACGGGTTGATATAGGGCTTCATGCTTCAACGACATCAGATAAATGAGAATCTCTTGGTCACGACTGTTCAACATTTTAAGGTTCTCCCGCATCAAACCTTCTTCTAATGCCTCCACCTTGATTCGTGACTCGAATTTGGTCTTATCATCAATTAGATATACGTTTTGGAAAAAGTTATCTTCGACCAACTCATTTGCATTAATCTTAATGCGGTTTGTATGGTCATACGGGAAATTGGTTATAGAGTTAGGGACAGAAATGACCGGGCTTTGTTCCCCTCTTGGACTCTCTTCCTTCACCGTTTTAACAATTAAGTATTGGATATCATTTTTAAGTGCAGATAAGATTGATTTTGTCGGTTTGCTTTTGATGTAAGGGAAATTGCACATCAGTGCATCATCGTCTCTCATCCACGTCGTCAGTTCATTTAGCATCTTCATTTTCAACTCGTCCAAACTTTCGACCTCGTAAACAGCGCGAAATTTCTCTAATGGATAGTTTTCAAAAAGATGTTTTGCGACCTGATTAATTTCAGCATGGAACCCTGATTTCTTATTGTCTTCTAGCTCCTTGTTGAGCCAACGTCTTTTTGTGACTTGTCGTCTCTTTGCAATCGGTGTCAATGTTTCTTCCGTTACTTCTATCAAGTTACTGAGTTCATCAAACACTTCATTTGCGAGATGTAGGAGGTATGGTTCAGGCTCGATTTGAAGCTTTGGATAGAGAGATTCTCGATACAACCCATCGAAGTGTCTTAGGATTGCATCTGAAAGCTTTTGAGTAATCTCATTTGGTATCTCCATGTCATCCCTCCTCTTCTGTTCTTCATCTGACTCTTCATTAAAAGTATATCATGACGTTTGAAATGACTCTATCTGCTGAAAAGAGGCTTGTTCGAGGTTCTCTGTTCCAAATTCTCCGTTCCGAGATGACATTTTACACTCAAGTGTTCTCTTTTCTCCGTTCTGAACGGACAAGAGGCTTAGAGTGTTCCAGATTCTCCGTTCTGAGATGACATCTGACGGAAGGTGTTCCAATTTCTCCGTTCTAAGGTGACATATAAGCCATGAAAATCAATCGTTAAGCAACAGAACAACAGAAAATTTTTTTATTTTTCTGTGGAATGGCTATATTCTGCCCTTTTATAAGCTCTTCATCAAACTGTTCCAAATTCTCCGTTCTGAAGTGACATCGAAATTCGAATATTTTTTTACATTTTTTTTACTCAATTTTTAGAGTATTTTTGAGCAAGTGTTCCAAGTTTTCCGTTCTGACGTGACAATTTTCTTAGAAATCATAAGACTATATACCTAACTGTTCCGTTTTATCCGTTCCGACGTGACAAAATAGTCCTGTTTGCTTGATTAAATCGTGAAATCCTTTAACTTCCACATCCATCATTTGTTAAATATGACGCTCAACCGTTGATATTCCTCTGTTCGGAGCAACTGTTCCAGATTCTCCGTTCTGATGTGACACGTATGGTTCCGAATCCAGAAAACCCACTCATACCAACACATTTAGATTCAAGTGTTCCAGTTTTACCGTTCCGAGATGACACTTTTGGTCACTTCGACAAGTCTTTTATTATCCTCTACAATGATTCTTGTATAACGAGACTACTTTATAGGAGGTGTTCAATGATGACGATGACAATGCCGTTCAAAGAAATCGCAAAGGTTGGAAAACGTCTGCTTATTCAAATGGCAGGAGTCTGCGAAAATTATAAGATTGAGAAGGTAATCGAGGAAATCGACTATTCTTCATGTCCTGTAGAATGTGCATTGCAAGGGTTTGATGTGGAACGCAAAGAACATATCTGCATGAACCATTGCCCGTTCAATCGCCAGAACCGAACATCCAAAGTCGTCTATATGAACGAACGTCACCAGTATAAGATTAAACAGAGCACGACCGTCGAACATGAGCGGTTGTCTAAGTATCAACTTCTTCAAATGATTACATATCATTACTTTGTAGACTCTCGTGGATTCGCCGCTCTTATCTCGACAAAAGAACTTGCGGAGCATTTGGGATGTACCGTTCGAACTATCAAAAACAATAACAAACGCTTGCAACGATTAGGTCTGATTTCTTTTTCTGAGTATGGAGCAGACCTCTTTAGTGTGGAGATAAAAGACTACGAGAAAAATCACCTTACTAAAGAGCAAGGCGGAACAGGTTATGTCCAAATGACACAATCGTTTATGAAAGCACTTGTCTCCATGGACAATGTCAACGTAATGCGTCTTGCCATTCGTGCACTTCTCAAATACGACAACGAAGTACATGTTGAACAAAAAGATGTTTGTATCTACAGTTACAAT
This sequence comes from Exiguobacterium sp. s140, assembly GCF_018617035.1. Classification (GTDB taxonomy): domain Bacteria; phylum Bacillota; class Bacilli; order Exiguobacteriales; family Exiguobacteriaceae; genus Exiguobacterium; species Exiguobacterium profundum. The sequence continues at coordinate 272,789 of NZ_JACSJK010000003.1, read as the reverse complement.
GATATCAAGCGCTTCATGCCATCAAATATCAATCACAAGAAAATCATTGATGAGCTTATGCAGAAGGCGTCGGATATTTTCACTGTCATCGCCGGTGATACTCACGTATCGGTTCAGTTGAAGGAAGAGTTCAATGGGAAAGTTCAGAAGACAGAGAAAGAACGTCTCTTCACAACCGAAATCTACGAACAAGTCGATGCCATTAATGAAAGCTTCTCAGAAGGAGAAGAACTACTCCTTACAAACCAAGAAACAGATGACCTCGTGCAAATGGCGATGGAGTATGGCATCAATCATGTCCGTCAAGCATTGGCTGTGTACCCATCCTACATACAGAGCCCAGGCACCCCCGATTCAATCAAGAACATCGGTGGGTTTATTCGAACTGTCATCAAAAACAACATCTTCAACCGCTATGGTAAAATCGCCGCATAAACCACGGCTATTTCACTATACCCTAAACTTCCATTTTATTACTTTAATGGATATATATGAGTTTAAATATTTATTTTTCTATCTTTTTTAGTATGTATTCATACCATCTTCGTCACGAAAATGATTTGCCGCCTTTCACTGTGCACCATTTTGAAAAAAAGATATTCAATTGGAAAAAAAGATAATCACAGCTACACTAATAATAATCACAGGGTAAAAAAAGATATCCACTGTTGAAATGAATATATTCACATCTTCGATAAAGATATCCCCAACTCAAAATAAAATATCCACATCTGCAGAAACAGTGGATATCTCGGGAAAAAAATATGAAGGACAAAAGTCATGCGAGCCTTAGAGCCCCAATGACATTCGAGGATTTCATTTGCGCAATAACTGGTTTTAATATCTGAATTAATCTCTTATAAATATCTATTTAATCTTTGAGAAGAATATCTTTTAAAATCTTTGTCTTTAAAGGTTTAAGGTCTTAACCAGTGTACGCTATTTCCGTATCGACAACACCATCTTTTTTATGATGCATCTATATAAAAACAAGAGGAGCTGATTCATTTGACGATTGAAGAGGTCAAACAACTATCACCTGCATCAGAACACTTTATACGGCATCTGATAGAATGGAACGTACTTGATGTTGATGCCTATCAAAAACCTTATGGTGAGAATGTACATCGAAAGTGTCGATATTTCGCACCCTGGTATATCGTGATGGTTGCCGGTAAGAACAAAGAATTACAAAGACAATTTCTCATACATGAGGGTACTGTATATGGGAACCATCATGTTTGGTTAGAATTCGAAAATCGGTTCATCATAGATGGAACACTCTCTCAGTTCATAAAAACGGCGGATGACATTCAAATCCTTGAAATAGAGTCTTGCACGGTACCTTACTTGTCCCTGAAGACATTTTCGTTGGGTGAATGGCTAGAGAAAGAAGAAACTTCAGAATTCTAAAAAAAAGAGAGGGCAAATGCCTTCTCTTTTTTCTGTTGAACATTAGGCACCCTTCTGTTCCTGCTCGGTTAGAAGCTTCTTTAAGGATGATATCTGTTTTTGTAAGTCTTTCTGTCCTTCAATTGAAGAATAATACTTCACCAATTGACGACGCTTAGCATATAGCCACAACTCGTTCCACACGGTAGGAGTTTTAGAATGGGGAACTAAATGCAAATAGTCATTTTTATAGAGAATGAGCGGATTCTCCCACAATAGTTCTAAATCACGAATTTCTTGCTCTAATTCAGCACGCTTATCCACGATTATCGCCTCCTCTAGTTTTCGAATAGGTAATCTCCTACTCCAGTCTCAATACTTCGTTATCCTATGCGCCTTCATCATTGTTTACGACAATTTTTTGGAATAACATTCTCACCCCGACATATAAGGATATAGAATCAAATATTGATGAAAGGTTGTGAGTAGATGGAAAAACATTATAAGAGAATCGCCAAATGGGGAACTATCATAGGCGCCTTGTTTATGGTCGTAGGGATTCTATCCCTTATCTCATTCGTTTTAAATGTGGCAGGCGTGATTGAACAAGACATCCCAGGTGGTATCCTTTTTATCTTCGGACTGATTCTATATCCGTTAGGTAAAGAAGCCGAAAGCTATTTGAAAGAACCGAAAGACGAGACAAAAGACCAGATGATTACACATATGTCAGAGATGGTCATGTTGTTTACAATCCTTTCTTTCATCACGATTGTCGCAGTAATTGTGGGAATCGTAGTATTCTTCTTGCTATAAAAAGCAAAAGAGCCTTTAAGGGCTCTTTTTTAGTAATCCGTGGGTCTTTGGATAGGGTCAATCACTTTGACCTGTCCAATGTAGCCCCCGCCATCTTTCGTGATGAAATGATTGTGAACATCCTTCATCTCTTCCAGGTCTTTTACCTCTTCAAAGCTTCTTTCATCTTCCATGACTACATCCGCTTGTTTTCTCCAAAACATGCACATCGCCTCCAACTTGAGTTTTATCTTTCGTCTCATCTTATTCAGAAATCCTAGTCATTACGCCGTCAAACCTGTTTCAATCGCATAATTTTTGTTCTATACCAATAGGATTGGGACATGCTGAAAGCAATATTCTCAAAGGGAAGATTCCGTCAGAGGGATTGATTCAGAAAGTGTTTACGACAGACAGTATCTATACGGGAGAACATGATATTGTTCACGCATATCCATTTTATTTCCCGAAATAAAAAAGAGACCGGTTCTATGACTGGTCTTTTTTCTTTCATTTATTGATTTTGATGTGTGACAACAGTCTGCAATTCATCAAATGCGGTCTCACTCATTTCCTCTTCACCTAATAAGACGTTTAACAAATCAGACTCCTCTCGACTTAGCGGTTTCGTGAATAGATGCAACTTGCGTAGGATTCCCAATGCGATTCGATTCAAGTTATTATCCTCTGGTAGCTCTCCTCCATTGAATCCCGCTCGAAACGCCCCATACGCATATTCCTCCACATAACCACACTCTTCACATGCATCAATCGATGCACACACAATATGCTCCAACGTGTCCGTTTCAGACTTCATTTTTTCTCCACAAACAGGACAGCGATTCAGAACATTGTCTTCCTGATAATCACGATTCAAGTACTTATCTAAAACGATTAATAAATCCGGGTTCGCTTTCATCTCCCGCACCCTCCTTTTATATTCACATGGAAAATTCATACCTTCGTTTCTTTTCCTTTTATCCTATGCAGTCGTCTGTCCATTTAAGCATGATGGACAATGTAGAAGATAAGGACGTATAGTTGAGTTACGACATTGAAAGGGTGTGTTGATGTGAATGAATTGAAGCCAGAGCTGAGTTATACCGTACAGACTAAAGAGTTTATGGAAAAGGTCGGAAAGGGTTTGGCAGTTGCAATTGAGAAACACCCGGACAGAGCATTAATCATTGCAGGTTCTCTTGGCGCATTATACGTCTTGAGAGAAAAGAAAATCAGCTTCAAGATGAAGAAAGGTGACATAGAAGTTGAGTTCAAGAGCGAATAAAAAGACCCCTATTCTTAGGAGTCTTTTTTTGGATTGAATGCCTCCATGGAAGGAGTTGCACGTTTTAAGTCGTCATGTCCCTCATTCTCTCCTTTTGTGAAGAGCTCTTTGTACCAAGAGAACACCATTCTCTGATGTTCACCAATCTGACGAAGAGAAACGACATCGTTTTCTGCTTTCGCCTTTGAGATATACCATTCAAAGCCGTCAAATGACAGATGATAACCAAGCGCTCCATCGAATACGCCGCCCTCAAGACCACATACGTTACATATTGCCTGATAAGCTGTATGCTTTTTGCGTATCAATGCATTCGAGCACACGGGACATTCCTCATTGGCACCAGGTTGATAGACATCCTTGAAGCGTTCAAAGCGCTCACTGCCCTCATTGTTCTCAAGAATGGTGCTCAACAATTCATGGAGCTTGTCACTGCTGATATTCATTGAATTCCCTAAGTCTGTGTATAGGTTGCTTAACTCGTTGACATTCAAGTTCAGTCCTTTAAAAATCTCTGGATTCACGCCTAACCCCTCCTTTTTCTATTAACCATGAACAGATGACCATTTAGCATCCATCTTCGTCAGATTTCATCCATTCTTGGAGCAAGAAGTCACCCTCGACAGTTGTATATTTCTGCAACAACTTCATGTATGACTTTTCGTCCTCTGAAAGTTCCTTCTCATCCAATAATTTTCGAAAGATAACCCCAACGACTGTGGTCTCTTTCTCTCGGGTGAGATAGGATTCCGATTCCATCGTTTCATGATGCGAATACGTCCACAATATCCCATCAAAATAGATGGCACTTTCACCATATACATAGGATTCATGCAGACTACAGATATGACAGGTGTGATAATACTCGTAGTCGCCATATCTCAAATCCTCAATCAACTGATTGTCTATTGAATTCTCTGTGCCGCATACACCACATCTGATGTTATGGTTCTCAAATTGAAATTCAAATTTCATCTCCTTGTCCGGAGTCCCCATGGTCTTGAATAGCTTTTCTGTCAAACCATCGATGGCTAATTTAAGGCTTCTCAAATAATCCCTAGCATCGAATAGGATTTCTCCTTCGTCCAAATCATTTAATAATAGGTGACTGTAATCAGAAGATTTTTCAAGATTCATTTCTGTCATCCTCCTTTATATTTGTGCCGATTGACACTCCTGTATCGCTGATATTGATTCTTCATCATATGCGAGAGCATTGCTTTTTAAGCCAAAAAGAAAAGACCCTTTATCGAGTCTTTCCTTCCAGTAAGTTTCGTACATCCTTCAAGACATCGTTCGTCGCTGATTGAACCATTTCTTTAAGGCTATTTCGCAGTTCGTCAATTCCCTGCTGATTCGTTTGATGACGCATAATCATTCCTCCAAGGCTAGACAGTCCGAGACATAGAGAGTGGCAATCCACTTAACATCTCATTTGACTCCTAATGTTATAAGTACGCCTTTATACTATGCGCTCTCCTGACAAGATATGAATCTCTTCAAGATAGACGTCCTCGAAAAATCCGAGGAGAATCATGGTGACTCCAATAATGTGATGTTTTCTTTAAGAGCGGCGAAAGGCTTTCCGTTTTGGGCTACGTAACTGTCGATATGATAGAGATACTGTTCAACGATTCGTCCATCTTCAAGCTGAACCGTCTGTTCACCGATAATCGTGACCATTTCTCCTGAAGCATCTGAAATGCCGGTCAAGGGTTTTCGGTACTCCTCGTTTGAGACAATTTTTTGGTTCATTTATATGTCCTCCTTTGAGGTTATTCTGCCTGAATATCGTTACAAATTTCTTCATCTCCTCTTTATCATTATTATGACTTTATTTTTGACTATAGTCAATATTAAATTTCATTGTAAGACCATTGTGAATTGGTCGTTGGAATCCTGGTTCAACTTATCGATTAGGAGCTGTGCCGTCTTGTCATCAGAAAATACGACTGCTTTAGCATCTGATGATGTTAAGAAGACAACTTCTTCTTCGATTCGACTTACATATTTTTGTTTCGTGCTATTGAACAACAAGATGTTGCTCTCTTCATAGACGCATTCACATGGCTCCACATCGTTTTCATCTATCGCATGATAGTATGTCCCGACCAAGCCATTTCCGTGGCAAATGATACAATCCTTCTTTGCAATCAACATGTAACCTCTCCCCTTTTTATTGTCCTTTATCGAACACCACAGAGACCGTTGTTTCATCATCCGTGGTGTCCGCTCCGTTTCAATCTTTCAACAATGCCAAAACCTTTTTCAAGGTTTCCTCATTCATACTCTCCTTTAGATTCACAAGAATTTCTTCCTTCAATCGACGGATTCGCTTCTTCTCGTCCAACTTCTCGAAGTACGCATCCTTGTCCAAGATGATATGAGACGCAGATTGACCAAAGCTTGATTTTGATGTTAGCGTCTTGCGATTGAATCGAGCCGGGAACTGAGTCATCTCGTCATCTACGGGAACCAGATAGACGCTTGTCCCATTGAATGATTTCACTTTATAATCCTTAAGCTCTCGTGGATTCCGTTTCTCACCGAAGAAAGCCCCCTCCAATACACTGATAACTTGTCCGACTTCAAACTCTATCTTCGCCATACGATTTCCTCCTTCTATGAACAGCGATGCTGTTTCCTGTTTTCAAAGCATGTCTCATTCTAAGAAAAATACACGGTGATTATGCCACCGTGTACTGTTTCCGTAGGTCATCTAAAGAGACCTCAATCTTTTTGAGTTCGTTCTTTGCATCACGAATACTGTCCTCTACGTGTGCAATCATCTCATTTCTCAAGAGAGGGATGATTGCATGGTTGAGAGTGTGTGCGATGATGACGATACCTTCTGTTGGGGAGTCATAAGGCATCACATGAATCTTGTCTAGAAATGGTCGATGAACCTCTAATGAGATGCCGTCTTCAGGATTTGTTCCCTTGTTCTTAAGAGCTTTCACTTTCTTATCATCGAAACTAACCACATCTGCCTCCGTCACATCAATGTTGACTTGACTTCCGACTTTCGTAAACTGGATAGTGTACAATTTTTTCATAAGTGATTACACCCTTTCATTGTTCCTATTTTCGTTTCACTATATGTATAGTATGCACATACTTTTGACAATAGTCAATATTATATTATACATTTAAAGGAGTATATTCTAGTCGATTAATTATGCTTAGGAGGGATATGATGAACGTGATTATGGTTACAGGTAGACGTCCAAAATATATGGACGACGCTTATGATTTGATGCATCCATTGAACATCAAGATGGGACGTGTGATGCGACAGTTCATTTTAGAGCAAGGTGGATATATGAAGGAGACGAATAGTTTCTCACGAGAGGAGCCCATCCGCCTGGTGACTGGAATGGCTTTAGGTGCCGACACTGTCTGGGCGATGGTTGCCTTGAAATTGAAACGGGATTTTCCTGGAGTGTTTGAATTGGAATGTGCGATTCCCTGTAAAGACCATGCCAAGCGCATGAGTGCAGAAGACCGAAAACGATATGACCATATTCTTCAGCAAGCCGACCTGGTTACGCACGTGTCGAAACAGCCATACAAGGGTTGGTTGATGCAGAAGCGGAATGAATACATGGTGGACATCTCAAATACAATATTTGCCGTATGGGAAGGGAAAGAAGAAGGCGGCACATACAACTGTATCCGCTATGCAGAGAAAAAGGGACGAGAAATCTACAGATACTTTCCAACGAAAGATGAAATATGGTTGGTTCATCACGAGGGCAATGCCACTAGCTAACTGTTGAATGATAGGGAGACATGATTTGAGCGTTTAAACTCGGGTGACGTCTTTTAGTGTAGGAACACACTATCCTCATCAGATTCTACACTAAGGAATAGGATAGAAAGAAAATTTGGAAAGGAAGTGGATGAATTGAACCTATTTACACCAAACATTCACCAGTCAACCCTCATCTTGGTGTTATCGTTGACGACTTATCTTATCTTCAATTATCTATGGCTGAAAAAACTGACAAGCCGTGTCACAACATCATGGAGAAACCAAGAACGTGAAAGTATGAGGCATTGGAGTCGAGAAGATTTTGAAACAGTGGACAAGGAATTGAAGCGTTCGGTGCGCTCACAGTTGCAGAATAGGACACTATTCTTCTTATTATGCCTTCTGAGCTGTATGGGGCAATGGTATGCCATTCAACATGTTCAGTTACTCGTCTCATTCGTCCCTTGGGGCATACTGTTCACCGCACAATGTATGTATATCAGACACAATACACAAAAACTTTTCAAGGATGGATTAAATGGTGGCGTTGTCATCACAAACGAGAAATTAAAAATGTCTTTGTATAAAGCGAGCGGTCAGAAGAAGACTATCTATCGACCATACAGTTTTATATTCCACTACTTGAGATTTGAAGAGTTGAAAGTCGAGCAAAGAGACGTATTGCGGAGTGAGAAAGAAAACCCAATTGTCAAAGCAGAATATGAATTATTGGTCGAGGAAGAGGGATTCTTGAATGTAGAGATGTACCTCATGTTCACGGGAAATGCTCGACACTATAATATTGAACAATCTAAAGAAGCTGTCGAGCTGATGCTTCTAATGAGAGCATATGGTAAAAATTCAGACCTTCCTATCGCCATTCGGATGAAGGCTATGGAGAATGCTAGGAAATTGCAAGGTAGAGCCGGTGACAGTTTCATTCAACAAGCCATCCTGTTTCGTGATGAGGTCGAGCATTCCTTCTACCTCAAAACCTCTTCATAAGAAAAAGACAACCGAATGGGCTGTCTTTTTTCTTTTAATAACCGTGTTTCTTCAGTTTTTGCGAAGAAATGCCTGTCTGACCCTATATACGATGAAAGCCAAGGATGTGACGAACGCAGAAAATCCTATAGCCATCAATGAGATAGAGAACATAAACACATTGAACTGATTAAAAAGAAACGATGAGAAATCGACTTCTTTCAAATGAGGCGCATAAAAAGAATTGATAAGGATTCCGACAAGAAAAATAAAAATAATTCCCGAACGGGCACCTTTGACATCTGATTGGCTGAGCGTCATATGAGATGCAATCGACACAGAAAGAAAAAGAAAAATGTAGAGTGGCAAGCCGGTTACATTTTCTTTTGAAAAAATGCTAGGAATAATCCCGACAGAAGCCATCAACCCCTCTGAAAAGCCGTCTGCTGAAACAATGTCGCCCCACCATTCTGAGAACGTGGAAGGCAATAGAGCCCAAAACAGTAGTGTGATGACGGAAATTCCCATGATGATTGGAGCTACTCCGATGAAGAACATACCGATTCGATGGTACAGGTTTTTTGAATTATAGGAATGGTTCACGTAACCCATCGTACCATCGGGATTCCCGAACTGAATGAATCGTATCTCGCCCACATGATGACCGAAGAGCTTGCACATGATGACGTGCCCCATCTCGTGTATAGGAACCCCAATGATGGCGGTCGAGTAAATGCCACGCATACCGACCGATGCTCGAATCCATCTGTTTCGATAAGATTCCATCTTTGCGATTGAAAATCCGACCAAAAAGAAGATACTTAGAAATGACAATATTTGGAAAGATGTAAGAAAAGAACTTCCGACTAGAATGAGAAGGAGTTCTTGAACATTAGAATTCATGGGGGAATCTCCCCTCCTTTTTTATAAGAATGGTTTATTCATGTATTATATCATTAATTTACACTATAAAATAACTAAAAAATTGACTATTTGTATATTTTATCAATATGTGAAAACAACAGAAAGGGTGTCAACGGATGGAGATTAAGCAGTATCTACTATTAAACAAAGAACTAACGCTCTCAACTGCCAAGTGGAGTGTTCAAACAGCGCATGCCGCATCTCGTTTTGAGAGGGCGGTTTTCACTTCTAACCATCCTCCGTTGTTCTCCCAACTTGTTTACCAGGAATGGGTAGATAGCGATGAAAAGAAGATTGCTGTTAGAGCGTCAAAAAAACAATTGGAGAAATTGGAACGAGCCGGATGGATTTGCGTGAGAGATGCCGGTTATAACGAGGTGGAGCCGAACACCCTAACAGTTGTCATCTCGCCCCCGCTAAAAGCAGACGAAGTCCCCTCTTGGATGAAGCGATTACAGCTCTATAAAACTTGACGACTGTCTTTCATAATGAACGATGTCCCTGAATAGAATGAATCAGTCTTAAAAATCCAGAAGCTCTACATGAGCATATTCAAAAAGGAGAGCGAAATGATGAAAAAGTTGGATGTACTCCATGATTCGATTGCCAAGAGGGATTATGAGTTGTATAGCATGTCGTACCAAGAATTGAAGGCTCTAGTAGTTCGAGACCTGACCATGAAGGAAGAGGACGTAATTCGATACGATTCTGACAGTGAGTATTTTCGACCGACATATAGCGGAAAACGGAAGAAAGAAGAGAAATCAACAATTCGAGTCCAACATGCCATGCTCGGACTCGAACAAATGCCGTTCATTTTGGCACACCAAACTGCTGAGGAACGCTATTTCTTGATGGATGGATTCAATCGATTGTTCGGTTCATTCGGTGAATTCGAGCAAATGGTGCTTGTTAAGGTTTACAAAGATGTGACGGAAAAGGATTGGGTCAACATCATGACACATTCGAACGCATGGAAGATGAAACAAGGAGACGGTGTGAAGATGATGGACAGAGGATTCAAATTGAGCATCTTCGAGAACTATGGAATCGACTTGATTTCTACACCATTGAAGGATGACCAAGAATATCCCCTCCACTTTCAGACAATCTTCCAAAAATACTTTAACTATAGTCCATTTGAGACATTATTCGATAATGACCAATTCTTAAATGATACGAGACTTTTGATTCGTTTGTTAAAAGAACCTCTTCGTTTTCACAATAAGACGAAAAAAGAGGATGAGTGGATTGAGAGCGCTCCAAAAGAAATTAAACGATTCGCACACAGTTACGAATTGATTAAACTCGAAATCGCCATCTGCCTCGGTCATATCCGTCGCCTTGAAAATAAAAAAGACGGAGCAAGAGGAAACTTAACGTTTGAAGATGTGATGAATTGGTTCCAACAAGAATCTTTACAAAAACACTTCGTCAAAGTCACGCAGATGCAAGTTCCGGGACACACAAAAAACTACATCATCAAGCACCTGAGAGACGACTTGTACGATTTCTTGATGGGCTTGATGGGTGTAAACGACGAACCTAAAGAAAAGGAAGTCGTTCAGAACACAGATTGGACTATCACAGAAGACATGCTCTGATGCATGAAAAGACCCTGATTTTCAGGGTCTTTTTTATATTCCCCAGTCCGCCTGAGTAGGATAAGGCAAATCACTAAAACAGGCGTGTGAACAATGGTTCGAGTCACCATACACACTTATTCGAAAGGAGAGTTCATCTTATGAACCAGTTACCAAAGAAACTGTATCATGTCACATTAGACCTCGACCATCCGGGAGTCTTTGAAGCTAGAGTCCCAAAGAGCCGTATGAAGTCGGAGGACAATACAATCCCTCGCATCTGCGTGTCTGACACGATTGAAGGGTGCCTCACTTCGACACCATTCGGTTCTCATTATCTCGATGAAAGCTTGATGGAAAACTCAGACCTTATCAAAATATTCGTGATTGATACGGAAAAATTGGGTCTGTTGTCATCAGACGTTCTCCCACCGAGTGAGTTGTATCAGGATGGCAAGGTTGATGATGCCATGCTGACAAATGAACATTGGATACTGAGGAATATCACAGTTCCGAAAGAAGACCAAATGGTTGTCACCGTTACAGGTTTTGATGATACGGATTGGAAATACCGATTCAGCCACAGCGAAAAAGCTGTTCTTGATAAGATGGATATCGACTGGTCTGATTATGATGCTGTCGATGAAGCTTGTTTTGAACACTTTGGCACAGAATCACAATCAGTTTGTATCATCAAAGATGTAAGCTTTGAAGTTGTGAAAGACCACTTAATCTCTGCATAAAAGAATCGATTACTCGGTTCTTTTTTTGTTTTGCAAAAAAGGATTAAAATGAAACTATTTCCTTATTTTAATATGGTACATAATCCTCATTTTGCCCACTTTTTCTAATTAATATCCAATTTCCATTGTTTCTAAATATAATTAACTTGTACAATTAAATCGTTCGATAAATAGACACTTTTTTAAAATAAAAAACATTACTTACTTGCTATGTACTTCAGTATTTGTACCGGATGACGATAAGAAAGATGGATGGAAATGTGCATTCGAATATCACCAAACCTAATTGCTGATTGTTCTTGTTTTGGTTGTAGGGGGCTTTATTGATGACAGAAAGAGAAGATTCACGCCCTAAATTGACAAAGCGATGGACAGTTTCCGAGGTGGACTATCTGAAAGAAAACGTAGGATATAGAAGGATTCAAGATATCGCAGAGACGTTAGGGAGAAGTGAGAACGCAGTCCTATTAAAGATTAAACGATTGAAGATAGGTATGACCCGCTCGGTTTCTGGGAAAGTGACATCAGGAGAGTTGGCAAGACTACTGGATGTAGACAGAAACACCGTTCGTTGTTGGATTCAATACCATGGATTACCTTGTTCCAAGAAGGTCACAAGTAATACAAGAAAATACACACTCATTCTTCCAGAAATTTTTTGGGAGTGGGCTTATCTCCACAAGGAGAAGATAGATTTTCGAAAGCTTGAGAGAAACGCTCTCCCGCCAGAACCGGAATGGGTCGAACAAGAGCGCAAACATCCAAGTTATCAACGCAGGTCATATCAGGAATGGACGACCAAAGAAGACTTGGAGCTTGCAAGTCTGATTGATGAAGGGCTCTCCTATCGAGAAATAGGTGAAAGATTGAATCGTAGCTCATACAGCGTTGAAAAGCGATATCATCGCATCAAAAACGATGTTGCCTATTATAAAGGCAAACGACCGTATGCCGTAAAGAAGGGCGAACGGCTCTGCTTGAGAGAGAGCCTATCCAATCCGAATATTCGCTCATGAGAAAAAGACCTTGTCCGAATCGGATAAGGTCTTTATTGAGAGATTTTCCAATTATAAACAACCTGTTGATGCATTTTTCGTGGGAGTTCAACTTCCATTTCGCAATAAGGGCAATAGCCTTTGCCCCCATCAATGCCATCATCTATAGGGAAACTACCAAGTACATGTTTGTTCTCACATTTCACAAGATGAGAACGGTCAAAGTATCGGTCTTGATTCTCTTTCAAAAATAAAATCACGTGCTTTACATCCATATTTAACTTTCTAAGTGTGATGACCATCTCATCCATCGTCACGTCCATCCAAACACTTAGCTCGGTAGCCAATACACTTGAATTCCGGTCACCGGTGAGATTCTCAGAAGTGACATGGGTCATCATCTCGTTGGTTGAGGTCATCGATGAGTATGAGTGTTCGACAAAAGATTTCTCCCATTTGGCAAAATCATGGATGAAGCGTCGAATTATGAAGTTGGAATTCATATTCTAGCCCCCTATCATATTTCTCCCTATTTTACCACCAGAAGTATTTTTTGTCTATAATGAAGTTATTATTTAGACTATATTGTATATTCCTAACCGGCATGTAACTCTCTATTGTTCACAATAGAAGACTTTCCACGTCCACTGACTACTTGCAGAATGGCACGGATGTCCTGGTATAAACATTGGGCTTCTCCTTTGGAAAGACGGAAGATGGCATTTGCAAATTGAACCTGCAATCTCTTCTCTTGCCCTTTATCCAAAAAGAACTGTAATTCGTCCTGAAGGTCATGTAAGCGAGAGACCGGATTGACGTTTACACACAACACCTCTCCCTTAGATGCTGTTCGCCCAAGATACACATCGCCGAAATAAAATGCTCGGGATTTCTTTTTTGGAACATAGATAGATAGTCGATTGTCTGTCAATTCCGCATAAACGGTTACGTTCTCAACGATATTGATTTTCCCTAATTTCAATTTTCCCACCTCTTTTTTTAAAATTATCTTTCCCCTGATTGCTGTTGAAAATAGCGATACCCTTGAATTATCATCGAAGGTAGTCTTTGATAATTAAAAAAACCATACAGCCCACAAGATACGAAAGGATGCGCTTCGATGAGAAACGTCTCATCCTCATAAACTCCGATATCGAGCGTATAGCTCAATGGAAAGGTATCGCCTTTTAATCTGCTCGATTCGATTACTGCAATCATGGCTTCAACGACATCCATATCCGGAGATATTGGCAGGATGTCTTCTGATAAATAAGGTTTCGCACCGACAGCTATCCCTTGTTGTACAAAAATTCTCCATTCGGAATGAATCGACTTTTGTTCTGAAACATCAAATAACACATCTGGAAGTTCCTCGATTTGCGTAACTGTTGTGATTGCCGCCGCTGTCCCCTTGTAAACGAGAGACTCCTTCACAAAGAGGGGAAGACGTTTTGTTTTTAGGTTTTTCTTCGAAATAAACTTATGGTAATCCCGCTTCGTGAACGAATGGAGATTTAACACTTCCGGTACATTCAGAGGGATGACTCGCTCAGGGCGTTGAAGATGACTCATGACAAATTCTAAAGAACCAACCGGTATCATGTCTGCTTCCGGTATAGATTCGTTTGATAGAACGAAAGAGTACGTCTTTTCGCCATACATCCAGTCATGGTAGCGGATAGCATGCATGAGATGGAAGCTAAAATCATGAAGCACGTGACCATTCTCATCGGATTCAAGGATAAATGTAATCATTTTACAGCCCTCCTTTAATATATTTATATTGAAATTATTATTTTTTTATAGTCAAAATTAAGAGGGGGTATATCCCCTCTTAATTATTGGAAGTTATCATAGAACTGTTTTCTTTTCATTGTCTTTGAACTTGATGAGTACGTCTTTATTTGTCCAATCTTCTGGAGTAATCAATGTGATGTCCGGAATTCGCTTGTCTATATTCTTCACTTGAATACTCTGATATCCAAACGTCCCATCGTTGTCAACGGCATAAAACGTATATACGCCATTTTGATGTATCACATAGCTTGAACTTGTTCCTGAAACCTGAGTGCCATCAGGAAGAACAAGATGACTAATCCCTTTCTTGCTGTTAGAGTAGGCAGTTACTTGAACGGAAATGCTCTTATTCGTCCAGTTTGTGTCATATTCAAGTTTGATACGGGGAGCTAACAGTTCATGATAGTTCTTGACCTGATAAATCTTCTGGTCTGACCAAATCCCGCCGTCATTCACTCGATAAGCGTAATGACCGTTTCCATTTATCGGGAACAGGACATCGTTACCGTTTTTAATCTCACCGGTATTGGTATCTTGAACAAGTCCGATGCCTGAGTACTTCTTATCTATCTTGACCCTAAGGTTTAGACCATCCTCCTCAATTGAGAAATTAGGAGAGCTAACTGTGGTCGCCACCACTTTTTCGTTCCCGACAGCATCGATTATCCGGAATCGATATTCTCCAGGATTCGTTACGACATGCCTTGCTGTATCTCCGATTGTTTCCGCTAGATTCGGATGGATGATTTTCTTGATGCCCGAGACGCTATCCTTACCGATTACATTAATTGCGAGTCCCTCGCTAGGATTTGTTCCATCGAACGTGAAGTCAGCACCGGTTGGAAGTGAACGGTCTATCTGATAAGGTCCCAAAACCTTGTTCAAGACATTCCCTGCCATGTCCAAGGCTTCGATGTGAATATAATTATTCCCCTCATCATCCACTAGTTGAGTACGAGCTTTTGCTGATGAATATTCACTCCATCCTGATGATGGTTTAACCATTGACTGACTAACTGCAACACGTTGATGTTTGAATCCGCTACCACCTTTGTCATCAAACAACATCTGGACTGTAATCTGATTCTTCGTCCATTTATGGCTAGTCAAATCCGCAATGACGGTTGGGAAAACTTCATCTTTAGAAACGGTGACGTTTCGAACAAATTCTTCCGACCACAGATTGTCGCTATTTTTGGCTTTGAGCGATATTCTGTAGTTCCCGCTCCCTCTGGAGATGAAGTCTTCTTGAAATTGAGCTCCCTTATAGAATTGAATATTGTCCTTGAAGAACGTCCATTCATAAGCGACAATCTCTTTTCCTGCAGGGTCATACGAGGTATTGGAATGGGTCACTGTATCATAAATGGATACATGGTTAGGTGTGACCGTGAAGTTTGCAATCGGTCTAGCCGAACGATTCGTGGTTGTGAAATATCTAACTGATGGTCTAGATACTTGTCCCTGATAATCCTCAACTTGATATTGGACAAGATAATCACCATTTGGAGGTAGAACAGACGGTTTTCCAGTGTTCCATTTCTCATCAGTTGTTTTTTTCCACTTCCAAGTTCGTACTTTTATCCCTTTGTCCGTCTGAGACATCTTATCTAAGTCGTATGAGTAGTCTTGAGTAAGGAGTCTGAACTCGTCCCCGCTTTTCACTAAATCACTTGAATATGCCGCAACAGGTTCACGATGGACAAAAATGTTGGATGGTATTGGAGACTGGTCTCCGAATGACAGGTTGTACTTTCCGACCTTATCGAAATTCAACTGCAGATTCTGTTGATAGAATCCGCTAGTTGGAGATTCTCCCATTGGATTGTCAAAGAAATCATATTCATGGTCTAGACGCCAACGACCTGATGGGAACTCAGGGGTTTGTGAGTTTGTTTTTAAAGATTCAGGAGTAACCGAAACATCCAAACGTTCGTCGAGTAATACATACTGACCTCTTCCAGATTTAAGCTTAAGCTGACTGAAGATGTACGTCGCCGCATCTGTTATCATCTGATTATAGTCTTGATTCGACAAGACAGTCCCTTTGTCGTTATTTTTGGCTACGAAGGATTCCATTTGAGATTTGTTCGTAGGAGTGCCCAAGCCGACATAGCTAACATCTTCGTTGATTAATCGAGGCAAGATTTCTCCAAGCCCATATGAGTCAGAAAACTCATTGACTACGGTGTCATCGATGTTGAGCAAGAAGCGCTCCGATTGATTTCTCCATTTTGGTTCTTTGATGACATCCTTAAATTCTTTTGCTTTCAAAATGTTTAAATCCACATTTGTTAGCGCAAATTGACCAATTACAGAGCAACCATGAGAATAGTGGTCACTGAAGAAACCAAACCCCCAACCGAAATGTTCATCCAAAGGAAGATTCCCGATTTCTGCACCGGTGTTTCGATTCATGACAGTCAATTTGTTCTTCTCCATCTTCAATTTGAAGGAACCGGATTGCCCCATATTGATAGTGCCGACTAACGTCGCTTTGGGGTTAATCGTCCCGCTTGCGCCCCATCCGCCACTCCAAATCTCTTCACCGGAACTCGAACTCCAATTTTTCAGTTTAAATAACGTCGCTTGCTGTCCTCTAGGAAATGCAAGTGCGTAACCGTCCATCAGCCCGTTTTCATTAAGATGCGTGTTGAGTAGAACCCCACCACTATCAAACGAATCCCCATAATCAAGTGAGAAGTCAAAAGACATCGTCTGTTCTTTGATATCCGGGTCTTGATTGTTTGGTGTTAAAATCTTATTGAATCCAGGGTTTGATGGGTTGCCGTACATCTGAATTCTAGAACCGTTGTTCTGTATGCTGATACTCCCTACGTGACTATAAACGTGTTGAGTCCATGCAAACGTACTTTGAAGATTTTGAGAACTGGTCTCCATTGCACTAATATTTACTCGTTCAGGATTGATTCCCAATTCAACTAGCTTCTTTCTCAAGTCATCTCCGAAATTCTCGACATTGACAGCTGTTTTACCAATCGTCAACACGACATCAACATCTTTGTCGGATGTTAGATTGATATTTATTTCCTCACTTTCCTCCGCTGACGCCTTTTCTAAACTCATCGGATATAGTGACAGCACACCTACCAATGAAACTGATAGCGCTGTTCTAATAATTTTTTTGGACATATCTCTACTGTTCATCTAATTCCCCCTTTCATGTCAGTTTTTACTTATCTTATGTTAAGGGATTGGGATTATTTCTCGACAAGCTTCATTTCTCTTGTTTCTTTGTCGTATGAAAATACTTTTGTATGCGTAGGATTGGTCGCCGTAATCTTATAAAATGTGTCTCTGGCTTCAATGTTGATTAAATAATCACTCTCTCCTCTCAGAACGATATTTGATACAAACTCCCTCAACATATTCAAATACGCATCTTCCGTCAAATCAATCATTTCGTGGTCTTTCATATTGAAAGAAATTGTCTGTTCAAATTCATGTACTACCAGTGACTCTTTCGCTTCTTTTTCGAACTGAATCGTGTCTACATATGGAATGTTTACATGCGAATCGTGACCACCATGCGAGTGTGAATGGTTCGCTTCGTTTGAATGTGATGCATGTTCCTCAGGTGATTCTCCTTCATGACCTGGTGGCAATTCCTCATGCTCCTCTTCAATCTGAACATTGATTCCTTTTGCGACCTTCAATGTCTTATCCATGACTTCAATCGGAAGATGGTTTTGAATATAGCTACTGTCTTTCACGACCTTATCTTTCAATATAGTCATATCTGCTTTTATTTGATATTTGACACCCTTATCCTCATCAAAGGCATGCGAAGAAACATCTCTCAAATCAAAATAGTAGGTTTCCCCATTATAATGAATGGGTTTCTGAAGTGAATCATATCCAAAGGCAAGCATCATATCTTCATGAGAGGCATACTCAGCAGATTTATTCATCACTTGACTCACAAAGACATCCAACGCTTCTTCTTTCTTCGAAATCTTTTCCTTTTCGACAGCGATTAGTTCCTCTTTTCTATCCATCGATTGAAACATATATAGGTTTAATCCGATAGAGGCAAGCAGACCCCCGACAATGATGATTCTGCCACTAAAAACCTTCTTATGACTCATAAACATCTCCCCTTTTCTCCTTTACAATTATTGTACGAAATATTTTTGATAATAGTCAAAAAAAGAGAGGGCTATGCCCTCTCATCAACGTTTCGTATTACTATCTTTGATAAATACATTCACCTTGACTTTGGAAGATGTTTTTTCCTTTTCAGTAAAGGTGATGAGTGGAAGACCTTTGTCAATATTCCGGATTTGAGCCACCTTAGTTCTCTCATTTCCTACTTTGTCCCGCACAACAAACGAATAATCTCCATTTTCAGTTACGATGTAAGATGTCGATGACCCTGACACGCTAACCCCATTTGGGAGTTGAACAGAATCATATCCCGCAATCCCTTCATCTCTGAAATTGGTTAAAGAAATGACCACGCTATTATTTGTCCACCCCTTTGACCAGACAATATCTGCATCTGGCATTTGATTGTCGATGTTCGAGATTTTGACACTCTTCGTAATTTTGTTCCCCGCTTTATCAAACAACGTCATTGAGTATTCGCCATTCTCGAATACATTGAAGTTTACCGTTGCCTCTGCAGGGACTCTCGTGCCATTGGGCAATACAACCTCATGAATTCCCGATACTCCAACATCTTGGATATTTTTCATCGAGATGGTCACGGGACCTTTGTTGATTGC
The DNA here is from genome assembly GCF_018617035.1 of Exiguobacterium sp. s140. GTDB lineage: Bacteria > Bacillota > Bacilli > Exiguobacteriales > Exiguobacteriaceae > Exiguobacterium > Exiguobacterium profundum. The sequence continues at coordinate 253,789 of NZ_JACSJK010000003.1, read as the reverse complement.
TTTTGGATAGTAATCGATGTCTGCCAATGGATTTTCCTTGTCAATATTATTGACGATGATACTCTTTATCGTATTGTTTCTTGCATTGTCTTCTAATGCAAACGTATAGGTTCCATTTTCAGATACGATGTATTCTTTATCTTCAAAGGTGAATTCCATGTCTCCATTTGGCATGACAATGGACTTCATTCCGCCGACTCCAATATCTTCGATGTCCTCTAAGAACAACGTGACATCTTGATTTGTGAATTCGGTCGTTGAGGGGCGAAGGTTTGCACTTGGTGGCGACTTGTCGATGTTCATAACCGTTATGGTTTTAATCGTTTCATTTCCGGCTCTATCACGTATAGCGAACTGATAGTTGCCGTTTGAGGCGACTACAAATGAAGTCGTCGTCGTCGGTGAAATGACCGCTCCATTCGGTAGACGGATACTTTCAAGACCTGACACGCCAGTATCATTCACCAGTGAAAGGATTAATGTGACATTCGAATTGGTCAATGTCGTTGGTGTTTGTGTGAGCGATGCAGTAGGCTTGTTTTTATCGATATTCCCTACCGTGATGGCTTTATTGGTTCGATTTCCTGCATGGTCTTCGATTTCAAACGTGTAAGTCCCGTTCTGAGTGACCGTGAACAGCAAGTCTTCAAAGCTTGTCACTTTCTCTCCATTCGGTAATTTAATGGATTTCAGTTTTGACACACCGACATCCTGAATGTTTGAGAGTTTCAAACTGACGTCTTGATTTGTGAAACTCATTGGAGTCTGAGAAATATCAGCCGAAGGTGGAACCTTATCAATATTTTTAACCTTAAATGTTTTTTCAACAATGTTTCCGGCATTATCTTCGATGATGAAGATGTAATTGCTATTTTCGGAAACGGCGTAAGAAATATTTTCAAACGTTCTCTTCACTGTCCCATTCGGCAGTGTAACAGATTTCAATCCCGAAGTTCCGATATCACGAATGTTTTCTAGATAAAGTGTCACATCTTGATTTGTCATGTTCTCGGTAGACATTCTCATATCTGCTTCAGGAGCGTCAGTGTCAATATTTGAAACTTCGACCGAAAGGACTTTTTTGTTCCCGATATTGTCTTCCAATACAAATTCACGTGTCTCGTTCTCATTGACAACATAGACGATTTCCTCATCTTTTGTCACAGTTCCATCTGGATGAGTCACCGACTTCAAACCTGCGAAACCGATATCTCGAATATTGAACACACGGACTTCTACGGAGTCTTTTGTAAAGATTGAAGGCGTCTTGATGACGTCAGCCGTAGGTGGTTCCTGGTCGATATTGTTGACCGTCGTCGTATATTGAATGGTGTTTCCCGCATTGTCACTCACCTCAAATGTGTAAGTCCCATTTTTCTTCAGCGGATATGATTTATCTTCAAACGTTGCGTCAGTCGAACCATCAGGGTATTTTACATGTTTCAATCCGGATACCCCTTCGTCATGGATATCAGTGATGTTTACCATCACATCATCACGAGTCGCTTCCGTCGTAGAAAGACTAAATTCTGCAGATGGTTTAATTCTATCAATCGTGTTGACGTTGATTGTTTTGATGACAGAGTTACCTGCATTATCTTCCAATCTGAACGCATAGTTCCCGTTGTCAGTCACAACATAATCGTGATTTCCTGGAACCAAGAATTCGCCATTCGGCATCATCAGCGATTTCATACCGGATGTTCCAACGTCACGAACATTTCGGACTTGAATCGTCACGTCCTTATTCGTAAAGCCATTCGGGTTCTTAGTGAAATCCGCTTCCGGTGCCTCACGGTCGATGTTTGTTACATCGATGGACTTATTTGTGACATTTCCTGCGTTATCGACAATTTGGAATGTGTACTTCCCACGTTCCTTGACCTCAAATACGATGTCTGTGAACGTAGAGTGTTTCGTCCCATCAGGGAGTATGATTTCCTTCAACCCTGAAACCCCACTGTCTTGGATGTTTGAGAGTGTCAACAAGACGTTGCCTTTAGTCCAACCGGTAGGCGATTGCGTAAGATTCGCAGTCGGAGCGATTTTGTCGATATTACTGACTGTGATGGATTTCGTCGTGGCGTTTCCGACATTATCTTCGGCTCTAAATGTATAGGTGCCATTTTGTGAAACCTTGTATGGAACAGTTTCAGCATTCACCCATACACCATTTGGCAATAGGACACCTCGGAGTCCGGAATCTCCAAAGTCCTTCACATTGTTTGCTGTAATCGTGACATCTTGATTTGTGAAGCTCGTTGGATTTGCCGTTAAATTGAAATCAGGCAACTCATTATCAATGATATAGTCTACAGTCACCTTGTAACGATAATAATTGTCGTAACCAGGCTTATAGGCGACACCATGATAGTTTTGAACGTAATACCGTGTGTCTACTGCCGGTTTTTTGACCTCACCTCGGTAAGTTCTCTGGAACACCTGTGTGTCGGGTCTCGTGACCTTCCCGCTGTACTTCATTCTTCCGAGAGAATGATAATACGTATAATTTCCTTCGTGGTGATTTTGAGCTGGTTTGCGTCCGAATCTAACATGCGCTTGACCATTTTTCACCGAAGCTTCTGCAAACTCAGTAAAAGAATGATATTGCCCCTTCCAGATTTGTGGGACGACAGGCATCCGACCAGAAGCATTGTCGTACCATCCTCTAGTCCATTTCTCTTGGTTATCGGCATAACTTTTAAAATAGTCCTGACTATAGGATGTGGCATCGCTCCATTTTCCGTTTCGATATGTTTCAAACCACACTCTGTGGGCATATGTGCTCCAATTTCTTAACCAATCTCCTGTCCCATAATCTTTAGGTGGGGGAGCCAAAAGTGTGTCTTCATCTTCTGTTATCACTCGTTGAGGATTTCCATATTGTTGATACCATTTTGAAATGACCTCGTATCCTGAACTGTTCAATGTCCCAGTATAGCCGGACTGGTCACTGTAGTTCATCTGTGTCCCGAAATAAGCTTCCGGGGTACTTCTACCTGGAACACCCTGGGAAGAATAAGATGTAACGTTCTTCTCTCCCGCAGGATAACCTACCCCCGGTTTCGCTGACGTTGAGTATTCGTAAAGCCGACCGTAGTAGCCTGTATATCTTCCTTCTGATTCATTTTCATAATCCAGATAGGTCGCCAAACCTGCTGTACCCCATCCTGGTTGACCGTCTCTTGTCAAACTGGCGGTGAAGGATTGTTCTGGTGTATATGAGCCATACTGCTGATAAGAACCATTCTGAGAGTACGTCCCACTATATCCATCTCCATCAGAATAAGAGATTTCCGAAGGGAAACTCGTATTATACTGAGTCCTCGACGTTGAAATATACTTCGAGTATTTATAAGGATTCCATTCTGTCCGATGAGAGTCACCGTTTGACACTTCTAGGGTAAGATTGTTTCCACTCATTGAATATGCAACGTTACCGTTATCTACCGAAACTGATTGAACATATGCATTATTGGGCAATGCAATGGTTTTGGACGTGCTTTGACTGAGACTTTCACTAAAATCGACACTCAATTCTTCTGCATGAGCTATTTCCGGCATCATGCTCGTCGAAATCATAATGCCTAATAGCGAAAGTGATAAGATTTTCTTCAAGATACCCCCTCCTGACTATATTCGATATTTTTATACTATGTATATTCTGATGGAATAATGAAGTATTGTCTAAAAAATCAAGTTCTAGACAATAAAAAAGCCCATTAAATGGGCTTTTAACGTTTATCCAATATGATTTGCAATGACAACACTGCGTTATGGTAGGAATACACATCATCGTCAATTTTGAGCGTTGCTCGTTCAATTTCATCAAGAGCTTTGCTTGTACCATTATATTTATCATAGTGATTAACAATCATTTCAAGTTGTTTCACCAAGAAATCATAGTAGATATCAGCATTCTTTGAACCTTTAGGATAAATTGAATCCGCAATGCTTCTCAAGACAATCTTGAAGTTTTTCTCGCTATTCTCATCATCCATGGCGTAGACTTCAGACGCCCCGAATGACAAATAAATGTACTCTCGGTTTTCTTCACCGAGCGCTGAAATAGTAACCTGTTCTTTTTTAGATGCAGACCCCTTGTACCCGAACACTCGTTCACCATAATGACTACGCTCAGTAAACATTGGCGAAGTACTGTCCTCAGGATGCTTAGCCGCTTTCAAATATGCATTGATTTGAGAAATAGAACGCATCTTCCCGTTATCGACAGGCTTAGCCGGTGGGACAATCGAACCTGACGGCGCTTTAAAGGCGTTCAAGTTACGTGTCGGAACGAACCCTTTTGACTTCCCGTAATACACTTCAGTCCATGACCCCCACTGTTTTACAACTGAAACCTCTTTACCAGTCGAAATGCGCAGTGTCGTTTTTGCCTTAGATGAGCGAGATGCCTTCAAGTTCGTCGTTCGATTTGTCGTTGTCTTGACATACTCAATGGAACTTAGATTACGTGCCGGCACATACCCTCTATATTTCCCATATGAAATCTCAGTCCACGAGCCGATACGTTTCAACTCTGTTACTTCTTTTCCGGTTGAAATACGCACAATCGTTTTCGCCTTAGATGAGCGAGACGCCTTTAAATCTGTGATACGATTCGTTTTCTTTTTTACGTTGTTCGTTGTTACATTTGACAATGATTGAATGTCAGCCGAAGGTACATAGCCCTTTTTCGACCCAATCGTAACCTCTGACCAAGAACCAATCTTTTTAACCGTTTTGAATGCTGTGCCTTTTTTAATCGATAACAGAACACTAGACTTCTGATGCTTTGACTTAAAAATCTTTGTGTTTTGTTTGGCAACAAATGATGTGGTTGCAGAAGCCTCCACACTTACATCATTTTTTGTCAGCCCGTCAACGGATGGAGATACCATCAATGCGACAGCCAAAAGAGAAGATGTGAGTACTTTTACATGTTTCAAATGAACCACTCCTAATATTTAGATTAACTATATTGTATGCTTATTTTTTAACAATAGTCAAATTTATTTTATTTAAAAATAATCAATTTATTTTGTGGGAATTCTTTTTATTTGAACACCTGCTCCTTGTTATCCCAAACATGTTGCAACTCGTCATATGACGTGAAGGTGATAGAAATACCTTCTTGAGCTAATTGGTGCCTCTTTATCAAAGATTGAACATCCGACATCGCTTTAGTTGTTCCATACTTCTCATCTGTGACATTTACTAAAATATCTAGTCTTCCCTCATCACCTCTCAGTTCATCCCACCCCTCTGGCTCTAAGAATAAGAACTGATACATATGCTTGAAATCGAGATTTGATGTCAGATTCACTTCTAACCCTTTTGGAAGTTCTTCTGTTAGCTTGGCAGATAGGTATCGAATCTCGATAGGTGTATTTGTTCTTCCTTCTGACTCGTAAAGCTCAGCATCCCACAAGAACGCATAGACAGGTTGAGTCAAATCCTCAGAACGAAAATGAACATCTTGAGCGGATAGTTCTTCATTCCATTTGGTTTTAATTAGAGACATCTCCACACCGGTCAATCGAGTCATTTCGGAAAGGTTGGTTTCAACCCTTTCCTCTGTTTCCTCTTTGACATATCTATATTCTTTATCGTCATCAGGCAAGGAAAATGGAATAAAAATCTCATTTTCTCTTAATTTTGTAATGTGTTTGTTGTTACTTTCTTTTTTATTCTCTTTATTTCCTATATATTGTTGGAAATCTTTCGATGTCTCGATGTTGTTTCCTTGTTGCTTTTCATTTCCTCCATTGTTGAAGCCGAAGGAATAGATGGACACCAAAACTGCTGTCCCTGCCAAAACACCTAACATTTTCTTCTTCGCATTTTTCATATCATCACTCTCCTTTTCAGATTAACGAAAATAAATAGAGGAAGGGTAATCCCTTCCTCTTAATCTAGTCTAATTTCAACCGCATTATTAATCGGTTCGGACTTGTCTATTTTTACTTGACGGTTAAATGTCAGTTGATTACCCGCCTCGTCTTCGGCGACTACGTGAACCGTTGTGATTCCTTCATTCTGAATATAGAAAGGTTGAGAATATTCTTGCCATTCTGATTGGGTTGCCCCTGTCAGCTTATAACGGATGTTTTTCAATGGTGAGACTGTCTCCTTTCCATCCTCAACAACGACTACTCTCATTTTCATGTCCCGGTTCCCCGCATAATCTCGTGCATTGATAACGAAATGGGTGACGCCTTCATCTGTGAAGTCAAAGTCGATTCCACCTGTGCTCGTGACCTCTTCAATATCTAAAGGTGTCCAGTCACGACTTGTGGCGCCGTTCATTTGATATTCAGCAAACTCGATTCCAGAAGCCAAATATTCTCCAAGATTGAGATTTTGCTCTAAGTTGTTGACATGGTGTGTGAACCAAGATTCGTTCCCCATTCTATCGACAACTTTAAAGCGATACAGTCCATTCTTAGTGACAATATATTCGACACTTGTCTTGTTGCTGACGATTTGACCATCAGGCAACATGATATAGTCAATCCCACTTCCGGAACCATCGTTGATATTTTGTAGCAACAATCGATAGTCTTGGTCACTTGGGTTTCCTATCAGTTCGGCACTTGGCTTTTCTCGGTCTATATTGTTCACCTGATATTCGATGTCTTTTCGGTTTCCGGCTCTGTCTAAGATTGTGAACACATGTTTGCCATTCCCATCTGCTTCATATCGTTTATTCAAATCAGAAGAAATGGTGCCATCAGGTAGGATGACTTGTTTCACTCCAGATGCATCATCACTCACATTTTCAAGCCAGAGTGTAACGTTTCCAGATGTGAACTCTTTGACGTCACTTTGAATGTTACCGTTTGGAGGCACTTTATCAATTTTTTGAATCTCATACGTTTTCGTGATGACATTCCCTGCTTTATCAACCACACGGAAGGTATAGCTTCCGTTTTGGGGCACTGAATAGTCGGCAGTCGAAGAGACAACGATTTGACCGTCTGGCAATTCGATGTGCTTAATCCCCGAATCCTCATCTAATGCACCGTTCACGTGAAGTGTGACATTTTGATTCGTCCAAACATCCACGTATTCCTCAAAGAGGGCAACCGGTTGTTTTTTATCAATATTCGATACGGTTACGTTCACAACTCGAATATTTCCGGCATTGTCTTCGATTTCGAATCGATAAACACCATTTTCCGAAACCTTATAACTTGGTTGAACTTCATTCGAGTAGACTCCATTCGGGAGTTTCGTTCTCAAATAGCCAGAGCCTCCGGTGTCAGAGATTCCGACGATTGTGATGTCGATATCCTCATTTGACCAGGTCGTCTTATTCAGTTGAGAGCTTCCGCTAGGCATGTTCGTCTCAAATCGATATGGAGCACTTCTTTCAACCGTGACGTTTCCGACACGGTCATACAATCGTACCCAAAGGTAGTAAATCCCCTCGGTCGGTTGGATTATATTTGCTCCGAGTGAATAGTTTGTCCAACTAGTAGGTTGACTTGTCGATGAGTTGCTCCATGCATATTGAATGACATTCACGCCTGAAAGATTGTCCTGTGGCAGGATAGTCGTGCTGTGAGGCGTGTTATCCCAAGCACCGCCGTTCTTAGACAAGTTGAACGTTGGTGGAGTCTTGTCGATGTTCTCAACAATATACGTGAAGACTTCTTCATTCCCAGACCTGTCAGAGACCTTGAATACATACTCACCATTTTCAGTCACCGTATAATTCGTGCTTGACGTCGCTGAGATGACACTTCCGTCCGGGCGTGTGATTTTATCAATGCCAGAATAGTTGTCCGCAATGTTGTTCAAGTAAAGCGTGACATTCCCATTCGTATGCGAGGTCGTACTGTAAGACTGTGATGCGGTAGGTTTGGTTTTATCTACATAATAGTATTGACTCGAAGGTGTCCCGATATTGTTCCCTGCTTTATCATAAGCTTGGATTCTGATGAAGTAGTATCCGGACTGATTGAAGGTGATTGTCTCATTAGGCTCGTTACCCTTGTTCACCCAAGCACGATACCCATAATTCGAGTCGTAGATTTGATATTGCCAATAATTGATGCCTGCAACACCCTCATCATCTACTTTAATCTCTACGGTGACATCTTCATTGATATACGGTGTACCGTTTGAAGTAGGTGTCCCATTCGGAGTGAATGAGTATGTCGGAGCGACACGGTCGATAGTGTTTACTTCGATTGTCTCCGTGGTCACATTACCTGCATTGTCATAGAACTCAAATGAGTAAGAACCATTTTGAGAAATATAGAAATTAGATGCTGTTGAGTATGTGAATGAGCCGTCTGGATTTTTGATTCGACTAAACCCAGATTGAGAATCACTACCTCTTGCGTAAATATAGATAGCTCCGTTTGTGAGGTTCGGGTTGGATAAGGAAAGCGTACCGTTTGGAATTGTCTTATCAATGTTTGAAACCGTGCGAGATAAGATTCGCTCATTTCCGGCGTTATCCACCAATTTAAACGTGTAAGTCCCGTTTTCAGAAACGATATAGCTCGCTGAAGTACCACTCACAATTTGTCCATTTGGTAACTCGATATGACGTAGCCCAGAACCACCAGTATCCGTAACCCCAGTAAGGTTCAGAGTTACATCACCATTCGTCCAGTTCGTTGTGGATGGATTCAGTGAACCGTTCGGAAGAGTCGTATCAATTTGATACAATCCGCTTCTGACGGTTGATACGTTGCCTGCACGGTCGTACAGTTCAACTTCAATAAGGTTTTCACCTTGACCGAAACCTACGTTTATCCATGATGAATAGTTCCCATTCCATCCTGACCATGATGCACCATTGTTTGTTGATGTGCGGTAGCGGAAGTAACTGATTCCCGATGTACCGACATCCAATGGGTCAATGCGAATCGTCTGACCGGTCTTCACCCATCCGACAGTCTCATTTGGAGAGAAGCTTGCAATTGCACCCTCTTTATCAATGTTGGACACCGTGATGTTTTTCTGCGTCTTGTTTCCGGCATTGTCCTCATACACTACAGTATACGTTCCGTTTTGTGAGATAGAGAATGTCTTGCGGTTTCCATTCACGAGAGGATTACTGTTTTCACCTGTCGGGTCGCCCACTAGCGTAATAGCTTTCAAACCAGAACCACCTGTGTCGGAACCAGTGGCAGTCAACGTGACATTGGTTCTTGTCCATCCGGTCGTGCTCACGGATTCCGAACCAGTCGGTGCGTTCTTTTCAATATTCGTGATGGTCAGCGTCTTTTCATGACGATAGCCATTGGCATCGACTGCAGTGAACTTGAATGTTCCGTTTGCTGTGATTGGATAGGTGAAGTTACGTGATATCGTCTCTGTACCGTTCGGAAGAATCATCTTCACATACTCATATTCTCCATCTGCAGAGACGTTGACCGTGGCATTGAATCCCTCATTCGTCCAATTCAAAGTTGGAACGTTAATGCTGAACTCTGGAGGCGTTACGATGCGTGTAATCTTGACTGCACCATTTCCACTTTGTCCGGTTTGCGTTCCTGTTCCGGCAAGGTTTGGCATAGTTTCCCAACCACCCTTTGCAAATCCTTCAGCACCAGTGAAGTACGAGCCACCACCTCCACCTGTATAATAGGAGGTTGAATGACCGGTTCCGGCGTGACCGCCCGTATATCCACCGCCACCTCCGCCGACATATGCTGTACCGCCACCTCCACCGAAGCCTCCATGGACGCCTGATGTGTAGCCTTTACCGGTTCCGCCACCATTTACAAAAGCATAACCTCCAGAACCTCCACCAGAGTAGTTGTTTGCCATCCCATCACCATAAAAGCCTCCACCCGCTCCGGAAGTCGAAGGATAAGGAGCACCGTTGTACCCCGCAAAGCCACCCTGACCTTCTGATTGTTGTTGTGAGAAGGAAGACAACGGTTGAACTTGACGTGTTGGCTGTCCGTGATGATAGTTCCCTGTGAAGTTACCAGAATAGGAGCCACCCCCACCACCTGCCACGGAGATTGGTGTATTGTCAGCTTTTGCAACGAATGAACCTCCCCCACCAGAACCTCCATTAGAGTTTAAGTTGAGTCCCTGTTGACCGACCAATACTTTCAGCCAATCATTCTCGTTTAGATTTAGAACCGAAACAGCATACGCACCTTTACCGGCGGTATAGCCACTCGAACCACGACTACCTTCCGCCCCCCAGGTCTCAACTTTATATTTTCCGCTTCGTGGAACAGCGAACTCTTCAATCGCCCCGCTATACGCAAATGACCATTCAATTGTGGAATCGTTTAAGGTTGTCACTTCAATGCTCTTCACCGTTTGGTTTCCGGCATGGTCCGTGACCACAAACTCATAGATACCATTTTTAGACACGGTATAACTAGCTGTCGAACCAGTTGCAAGGACACCATTTGGAAGTAATATAGACTTAATTCCCGAACCTCCTGTATCGACAATGGATGTCAGATTGAGCTTAACTCTGTTTCCGCTTGGAGAAGCCGCATTTAGTGTTGCCGTTGGAGCGGATTTATCGATATTTGATACCGTTACCGTTTCAACGGTTTCGTTGCCCATGACATCAACTGCTTTGAAGGTATACGTGCCATTAGATGTCACAGTATACGTTCGCATCTTGTCTGTTGTCTTTGTTCCGTCAGGCAGAAACATTTCTTTTAGGTCATGTTCCCCTCTTTCCATTTGGACATCAAATTCAACATTTTGAGATGTCCATTCTGTCGTTTCTGGAGATACGGTTAAAGTAGGAGGGACAACTAGTTGGGTAATTCGTGCAAATCCGTTTCCGACATGACCAACTTGAGCCCCGCCAGTTGGTGCAGGCATAGATTGATTTCCAGAAAGAATGCTTACATTTGATAAGTGGTATTTAGATGGGACGCTGTATCCTCCAGGTTTATGAGAAACTGCGTTCAACACATAACCAGAACCACCACCACCACCTTGTACAACACCATGCGAACCACCGTACCATCCACCACCACCGCCTGAACCTGCTGTATCTCCAGAACCTCCATATCCGCCATATCCAAATCCGGCATCCGCACCCATATATTGAGTATATGCTGTTCCAACGGAGGTCTCCTTGCCACCTCTACCACTCTCATAATAACCAGAGTAGGCAGAACCAGTGAAGTTCCCTCCTATTGTTCCACCACCGACACCACCTGTAGAATAACCATTATATTGAGAGCTTCCCCCACCACCACCTGCAACAATAAATCGGCTATAGAGGCTTTTCGAATCGTTCCAAGCACCGGAAAGGATACGAATATCAGTTGCACCACCACCTGAAGCAGATTGACTATCATACCCTTTCGCTCCACCATTAAAGGTGTAAGGATTACCAGGAGAGTTTCCACTAGCTCCGACATAGGCATAAAGGGTATCTCCACTAGTAAGCTCAAGCTCACCCTTTGCGTACCCCCCTTTACCGCCTGAACTACCTGGACTTGTCAAAGGACTTCCACCCTGTGCACCCCAAACCTCGATTAAATATTTACCCGACATCGGAGCGACCCATGTCTGTTGACTACCAGTATAGTTGAAATCCCATTTCTTCCCTTCTGCTTCTACTAAATCAGGAGTAAAAGAAAAAATGGAGAGCCCAATCGCAATAGAAAGACCCATTTTCCACGGCTTATTAATTTGTAATAACTTTTTCTTTTCTATCATACGTTCACCCCCATACTTTCTATTTCTACTATCCTATATGAATAAAGTTCGTTTCATAATTTGACTATAGTCATTTTATCATTTTTACTTTTAAAACATGAATTTTTTTGATGTCTACCTTTTCAAACAAAAAAAGATTAGGGCGTCTCAGCCCTAATCTCATTTTCGTTTGAATTCTACGATGTATTTGATTTTCACTTGGTTGCTATTGTAGACGATATATTCGTCATGAAGCAGATGTCTGCCCTTCACTCCTCGAACAGAGTTGTAAGGCTTCGGAGCGGAAGTAAGAGAAGATTGTGCTGAATCATAATCTCTAATCTTACCAGTCGCTACTTCACAGATAAACATGAAATGGCTATCGTCCGAACGGTTTCCGAATCCCCAACAGTAATTCGCCGATTTCGTCACTTCACTGGCAAAATAGATTCCAGAACCAAACATCGAACCAGTATGAACGGCTGAAGATGGTTTGATTTTCAAACCGCTTTGCATAATCGATAGAATATTTTCATTTCTAGAACCATGGAATAGTTCCATCGTGCTGACATTGAATGGGTTGAATTGCTGATGTCCAACCATATCTTCCACCTCAAAGATGTCCTTCACATCCACTTTGAAATGATGATTTGAACTATGACTATCTTTCACCTTCGCCACGAGACGTTTAAACTCTTTCGTTCGGTTGCTGAGAGGTTTCAATTTGATATTCAATGACTCGTATTTTTCTTGAAGTGTCTTGTCAAGCGTATTTTGAGCTTCGACTACTGAGTCCATGACGCCCAATAGGTTCTTCTTGTCATTTAATTTCGTATAGTCATCAATCATGAATCGTCGAACATCTACTCGGCTTCCGAAAGGAACGGGAATGACAGAGTAAAACTCATCAGACAACGCCTGGATTTGCATATAGGTTGGAGAACCGTTATCCAAAAGCTTTTCAATCTTTTTCAGTACCTCCATCCCTTTTGAAACTTGTAAACTTGAGATTTTTCCGAGTGGGGTAGATACCGATTTCACCAAATATGAAGTTGCAGATTGATACAGCTTCCCAATCAATTGATGCACCTTGTTCTTCACTTGAGAAACGTCAGGTTTCGATGCACTCTTAACGCTTACCGATGCAACTGCTGACAGATTGTCATCGTGCATATCTACTTCCTTATAACCTTTTTTCACTTTCGATTTTAAAATTTTATCGAACTCCCGATTTGCCTCGTATTCGGATGAAAACAAGCGGTACTTTGTTGCGGGTGTTGAATTCAGTCGCCCATACTCACAATAGACTCCGAATTCTCCAGGATTAATCCCCTCGTGAACCTCAAGAATATAAGACTTGTTCGAATTAGCTTGCAATGAAGCGAAATTAAGAACCACCTTTCTAAGAACATTCCTTTTCTGAAACTTGCAATAAGTCGCATCAATAGCTGTAGCCATAATAAATAGCTCCCTTCGTCTTTGAATAGAATTATTCTATTTTTTTGAAGGAGGCTTAATAACCCGTAGTTCTTATAAAATTCAAGTACAAAATTCACTGTAAGCACTGTGATATCCCTTAGAAATTTTGCATAAAGTATAGGACAAGACAAAAAAATGTAATGTCTTTTGACATAGATTAAAAGGTGAAAGTGTCATCAGTTTGCAAGAACTGATTTCTATTTTCAGGGTGAAAGCCCTTTTATATATAGTTGAATCTCAACATTTTACTTCAAAAGGGGATATTTACAATGAACAAGACAATCGAGGCAATCATCGCAACTGGAGCTTTCTTTACTTTCATTCGCTTGTGTACATTTGAAGCGAATTTCGAGTCGATTATTGGGAATATCGCATTTGACATTGCCCTTATTCTCTTGTCAGTTGGATTTGGGGTCTTTTATGAAAAGGAACGACCGTTTGAATGGCAAGAATTGAAATCGGATTATGAAGTTGGAGATGAAGTGGGAAATCCATCATTCATTCGAAACGAGGAATCTCTCTACAGAAAAACAAAATAGAGATAAAAGAAGCATGGGATGTCCCATGCTTCTTTTTATGAGAGTCGTCTATGACCATCAAATGTAATCACGTGATAGTCTTTGTCATCGCCTTTTAAAATTCCGTGACCATGATAGAAAGACCTAATGACATTCAAATCATCCTCAGTCATACTACCAAAGTCTTCCCCGTCACGACGCACGATAAAAGCATTACCTGCGATATAATCTATCACAGAACCGTTTGATAAATAGGCAATCGTAGGCGGTAATTGATGAATCTTCCCCTCATCATTGGAAACGATGAGATATTGACTATGTTCAGGTTCTCTAGAACCAGGCAAAGCCATGGTTACTTCCATGTGACCTTCTAAGAATGAATAAATTGTATCGAGGTCATGATTGATTGTCGTCAGTTCCATAACAGTCATGTCCTCCTTTTTTTGAAACGATACGACCTGTAGTGTATTAGACATTTGAAGTCCCCCTAAATATATCGAATAAAAAAGAGAAGGTTTCGCCTTCTCTTTTAGTATATCATTCAATGCAAAATTCACTGCTTAATCGTCGAAATAGTATTCCGGCTACCGTCACAATCAAAAATCATATCGATTATCTACATTGTTACGACAATATGGCTCAATTTTCAACAAGCAATTTTTTTTAAAAGATTAATTTGCTTACTTTTTGATACAAACCAAAATTTCCATGTCCTCATTGGCAAAAATCGTTTTCACGATTTCTTTGACTTGATTCCATTCCAACTTGTCTAAGCCACTCCCGATTTTCGGAATCGCAATCCGAGTAAACTCGTTTTCTCTCATGTAGTTTCGCAAAGAGATGAGCGACTTTGTAAGCGTCTCATAGGTTGGCTTATGATGATATCTCTCTTTCGTGAACAGGTTCACGACGACACGCCCGCCCTTAGTGGTATAAGGGATTGCATCTCCGATTTGAGGATTCATTTTCTTTACATCATCCGGCATTTCGGGGATTCGTTTGCGGAATTCGAGGGCGATACCTGCTCCCATCTTACAATCCTGACTTACACAATGTGCGAGTACATAACCTTTATCAACAACAAACAAGTCTTGAGATTGTTCCAAGTATTGTAGTTTCATCATCTCACCTCCTGGTAACGTCGAGCTTGCGCTAAAATAAATCGATAGTTCTTTATCAAGCAAGTGTCAAATTCCTCTTCTGAAGAGTAGTCGAGGTGCAATTCATTCAATTTAGATTTTCCGTCGTTCGCATAGACACAACCATAAATATATCCGTTCTCCATTTCATCAGATGCACCGATTTGAACGGAAAGGGTTGCCCCGCTCTGATTTTCTGGAATCGGAAAGTCGAATGAAAATCCATCATCATCAGATACCCCACCTAAATCAATGTTTGGGAATCTCTTCGATAACTTTTCAAACACGAAATCAAATTTTTCATTATTAGTACGTACCGGTTTCATTTAAAACCGACCTCCTTTGATGTAAAAGGTCTACGTAAACCTTCTTTATATCTAACATCCTTATGATGCGCTTTCCTATTTAACGACATCACTCAATAAAAAGATGGGGAATCCCCATCTTTTATTGGATAAGCAAGAGGTTATATCCATTCATGAAAATGTTGGATGCTTCATTCATCAACATCGACTCTGAACCTAAAAGTGTTGCGAAATGATATGGGGTGGCTTTCGCATTGATACCGAATGATTCAAATTCATCCGAACCATTGAACATATTGACAGCGAGCAAAAAGATAATCGCATCACGCTCTGTCAATTCTTCGAGCAGATAGTTCGTGCAAGCGGTGTCGATATTCAAATAGCAACCCTTCTCGTTGAACAGTTCATTGATGTTCTCGTAGTCCATTGCTGAAATTAAATAGAGTACAGCATACTCACGACGGAAGATTTTTGGACGAATCATCATTTGAACCTTCATTAGGTCAACAAAGCGTTCCTCGTGCTTCCCGTTCAAAAATGTGGTCTCTTTAGCAATTGTGTTTTCCATGCCATAAAACCTCCTTGTTCATGTAGTTCTCTTATTCTATGAGAGACGTCTCAACTTCATTACTTTTCAATGGTGTCGATTGATTCATATATAAGCAAAAGAGACCGATGATATCGGTCTCTTAATCGAGAGTAATCGTTACTCCGTTGTTAATTGGAGAAGATTTGTTTACCTTCAGAACTTTTGTCAAAGACACTTGGTTTCCAGACATGTCTTCAGCTGTGACATATATCGTAGTCACGCCCTCATTCACAACTTTGAAGGGCTCTTTATACTCCGTCATGTCCTGAGTAGTTGCGCCGGTAAGCTTGTATCGAATGTTTTTGATTGGAGAAGGAGAACTTGTACCATCATCCCCTACTTGCCCCCCCATTTGCATCGAGACATTTCCTGCTTTGTCCTTTGCGGAGACAAAGACATGCGTAAGCCCGGGTTCAGTCAATTTTAAGTTAAATCCTGGAATTGATGTTGCTTAGGAAACATCAATAGGCGTCCAATCTCTATTTACCGCACTAGTCAATTGATATTCAACTACCGCAACGTCTGATGGGGGATAGAAAGAATTCTATCTATATCCTATTCATCTATCGCAAAGAAAAAACACCTTCAACGAGAAGATGTTCTTTTTATTCTTCAACTGAGAATGTATAATTGCTCCACGATTCGTGAAAAGCATAGAACATTAATGACAACAGCAGGATTCCATGCGCATTATAAGGATTCATGAACAGTGCTACACCTCCACATACAACCAAAACGAACGCAAAGTGTCTAGAGTCTTTAGACATAGCGTCAACATCCTGGTCTGCGAATCGGAATACCAAGCTCAACATTGCCAATGCAGTCCCGAGTATTAAAAAATAGCTTGAGAAAACTGCTCCGATTGCACTAAGGATTACTCCGACTCGATATAAAAGTGTCGTTCGTTCTCGAAGAGCTCTCATCTTTTGATTAGTGTAACTCGAAATCAAGACAGATAGATTCCACACGATTAGATTTATGGTTCTTTCTTTTCTAACTCCTCCGAGACGAAAAGCCATTTCTACTGCCAACATATAAGGAACAAACAATAGGAACCCTGATAGCGTACCAAACGACCCACCAATGACAAGCGATAAGACGCCAATCACCATATGTGCCATATAGAATAGATTGTCTTTAGACATCCTCCATTTTCTTCTTGGTAAACCTAATGGTGTTTTGGACTTCTCTTGATTTCCCCGAGAGTATTCTTTTGGTGCAGATATTGGAAAAGTAAAGGCATTGTTTTCTTTTTCATTTTTATCAAGTAGTGACTCGTGACTAATTCTCATGTTTTCACCTCATTTCATTTATAAGATTGTTGTGAGCAATGCACCGATTATCAACCCGGGTCCAAAGGCGAATTGGGAATTCAATCCCGCTCCTTTGAACAGCAATAGATAGACTCCGTGAAGCGCTCCGACAAGAAAACCGAAAAATATTAGTTGTGGCACCTCTGCCAATGGGAAGTATAAACCGATAGCGCCCATCATTTTGATGTCACCACCACCCATAGGACTAACAAGTGCAATTGAAAGAAAGATGATGAATAACAGAAGTCCTGACAGTAATGTCCATTCTGTAAAAGACTCTGCTTTTATGAACGAAGATATAACAGTTGGGATAGCCAATAAAGCAAGAACAAGATTCATCTCATCCGGCAACTCTTGATATTTCCAATCGATGACGAACAACATGCCAAGAATACCCCAAACGAGAAACGTAATGAAGACACTTCCAAAATTGATGTTCATTAGTCCCATTGCAATCCCAAAGAAAACGATACCGATTTTCTCATGTAAGGACAGTTTATATCGCTCTGTGTAAAGCTCTGAAAAAATGTAGACGACAAACAGAACAGGTAAACACCCTAGCAAGATAAACCCACTCCAATCCGAAGCGTTCAAGTCTACAACACCTTGCACATACGTTTCATAAAAATTCATCATCACCACTCCATATTCACTTGACTCATGCCGGTTTGATAGATGGTCACATCATCGCCCCATAAGCCAATTTTTTTATAAGTCACTTTCGTTTCAACAATGACAGTCGGCTTCTTAATCGTCTTTGTCCAATATGACCCGTTTGAATTAGGGATGACTGCATTTACTGAAATTGGTGTACTTTCATTAACTTCTTCGTGGTCATAGGCTCTCACCTTAATTTCGACACTGTCTCTTTTGATTGCGGAACCTTCTTTCGGTTGCCATACACCATCAACTAGTTCTGCTCCGATTTTCTCTGCGACCATTCGACTTGCCAAGTTATATATCTCGGTATCGTTGTATTTAACATATCCATCATCGAACCTGGAGTTATCTACAATTGTCACAGCGGAAGATGCGGCACTGTCAACAGCATCCTTCACACGCTGATTTGCCTCATGAGTCTTTGGCAACTCGATGCCGACCCAAATAGCAAACGGGAATAAGAATACTAAAATCATAATGACAAAAATGGAGCTAGAACCCTTTCGACTCTTTAAGATTTGATGTATCTTTGTCATGGCGTACCTCCGTAATGCTCAGACATGATGCGTTCACTGAGGACATATTTATCGGGCAGGTCATCGTTTATACCGAAGAATGAAACGACTCCTGAAATTCCCATCTTGTTTGCGGGAACCTCCACCTTGAGCTTCATGACTGCATACTCACCGGCTTGCTCTTTTCCGAACCCTCTCGGAATCACAACGCCGACCATATTTCTTCTGTCTTCGTATCCTGGAAATGCTTCTCCTGATGTCCGTTCTAAGTTAATCGTGACAGTGACATCATCCAAGTTTTCATCCTTCACCATCCCACGTTTTTTCATGTTTTGCTTGAACCCTTCGACATCTTCAACGGTTAGCCCGCCTTGCATTTTTGCGGTTCTTCCAAGCAAATGAACTTCCTCCTCGATTGCCTGTCTAGGAATCATATATGTGAACATGCCGATTCCGAACAAGATAACCATGAGTACGATAGCCATAGACATGACGGCTTCAATTGATAGAAACCCATCTTCTTTTCGAACACGTTGAAATACTCGTTTCACTTTCATTTGCATCCCCCTCTCTCTTCAGATATAGATAACAACTATCTTTCACTTGAATCCACGAATCCAAAAATTAAGGAGTTGTACCATCGCTAGGTTCCATGCTTTCATTCGCTTTTTGAATTTGGAGCATAGAGTTCTTGGCAAGGTCATCCGCTTCGCCGTTGAACGTGTATAGAACCAACGCCGCCAGAAGGATAACACTCCCTCCAATCAAAACCCATTCGATAGAAATAAAGCCCTTCGTATCACTAATTCTTTTCATTAATGTTTTCATCGTATCCACTCCTCTGTTAAAATTTGTTTATTGTATTCTATGAGGAATATGTACATTCACAACCGTTCGATTGTCCAACCCCACAAAAAAAGACAGCCGAAGCTGTCTTTATTCATCATGGGTTTACAAAGTCAAGTTCTGTAGCACCGCCGACACCAGTCTCTGGGTCAAGTTGAATCTTCTCTTGTGCTTTATTGATTTGACCTTCAGAGTTATCACCGATATCTCCCGCCTTACCGTTCACGAAGTAGATGATAAGTCCTGCTACGAGAACGAATGCACCGACAATGAGTACCGATTCAATCGATACAAACCCTTTAGTGTTTTTAATAGTTTCAATGACATGTTTCATGATAAATTCCCCCTTGAAAGTTGTTTTTTGTTTTTATTGCTAAGTTACAAACATAAGTTTGATTGTTTCAGATGTTCCATACCGAAGAATCACTTGAGCTCTTTAGTGTCGGTTTGCTTCTTCTGAACCATCTCCTACATGATAGACTTGAATCAGAATTCTATTACTAGGTAGAACCGGTATAGAACCGTTCGAAATTGACAATGAAATCGTCTATCTGGTATCTTTGTAAGCTTGCATATTGGTATGATAGACTCCTTCAATAGAATTATTCCCATCATCGTGAATGAAGCGGTCGTACCAAACAAAAACAAGGTCTCTATCTGAGACCTTGTTTTTACTGACCAGAAGACATACCGCTTCCCAACATAGAGAATGCGTAAACGATGACAGGAACAGCACCCAACAGAATAACGCCACCGAATGGCAACATCATTGAGAATTGAGATACCAATGTCCCAAACGTCGCTCTTCCTTTCTTTTTTTCATTTCCAAAGCGAATCAACTGTTGCAATCCATTTTCAAGAACTTGCAATGATTCGTCTTTTGAGAATTCTCCCATTCGTTCAAGAATGGTAATCGCTTCTTCGAAGCCGGTACCGATAAACTGATTGCGCAAATACTCATACCCTTCACTTCTATCACGAAGGTAAATCCGGTATCCTGTTTCGAAGATTTCTTGATAACGATTATTTGTTCTAGCTAGTTCAAACAAAATATCTGAGACCGGTCTTCTTGCACGCAACAACATGATAATCTGCTGTTGCACGAGCGGAAGGTCTTGCGTGAAAAGAAACTTATTTCGATTGGCACGAACTCGAAGATAGGTAGATGGTGCAAACATCGCCAATAAAAATCCGATTCCCATAAGTATTCTTGTATTTTGCAAAGCTTGAGGGTTCGTTTCAATCGGGATGTTGAACATAAAACCAATTAGAGAGAGCCATGCTCCTAAGCTGAGTGAAAGTACTACATATACGAAAATGCCGACCAACAACAATGAAATTTGAAAGCTCACGAACGAGCGATAATTCAACTTTGTGTGTAGTCCTGCCTGATTAATCATTTTTTGGCGAGCCATCACTTTATCATCAGACTCATCAGGATTGATGAACCATACAAACGGCTTTAAATAGGATAGCCCGTGGAAAAAGTTTGCCGTCTCATTAGAAAAAAGCTTTTCATGCTTCATCCGTTGAGAGAAAAACATCATCACGATAACAATCACAATCGCCACCATCAATGGTAAAAGATAAAGGTTGTTGCTTTCGATTAGAATTCTAGACATGGTATCTCCCCTTTCTTATTTCTTAATTTTTCCGAGCTGTACGTTTAAGAACACTGTTCCTAAGATAGCGGCAAACCCACCTAGTAGACAAATCAGACCGAAGAAGCTTCCAAATAAAAACTCTCGACCGATTGGGTTGAAGATAACGTTAGCAATCGCAACCAGAACTCCTACTACAGAAAGAACGTAATTAATCATAATCCCGTATTTTCTATCAGAAACAGATTTGATTTTACCCGTATTTTCTTTCTCTAACATTTCTCTTAGAATACGAAGATTGTCCATAGTGGCATCCTTGTCAGAATCCTCAAGATAACTAATCAAAGTAAACGCAAAACTTTTAAGCCACAAGTTATCATGTTCTCTTAGAAATTCTTGCAAAACGTCCTTGGGATTCCGTGAAATCATTCGATTCGAAAGGTTCTCTAACAATCCTCTTATCGGTTCATCAGATGCTCTTGCTGTTTCATATAGAATGGTCTTCACATCCTGATGTCGTGTAGAAGCACGAATAAAATTGTCGATTGTGCCTGGCAATAGTTGCTCAATCATAACAATCGAGTCTTGTTTCATCTCATGGAGAAGTTTTCTGGCATACCAAGACAGTAATACCGGTGTGATTAGCGCCAACACATAAACTTTGAACACCATAAAGATTAGAGCGATACCCGCTAAAACACCAACAAATGAATAGAAGATGACATCTGCGATATGTTCTTTTCCTTTCCGAGCTAAAATAAGCTCCAATTCTTCATAGATATGTCTCAGGGATTTAAATTTTTGAAGGAACTTGACTCCTCGATTTTTCTTGACTACGCCACTACGTACATGAAATCTCTTCCGTTCAGAATTCAGATAGACCAAATAGTTTGCCAATGCATAAAACACTGTCAATGCGAGGAGCCCGTTGATAAGCATCGGAATAAATGAACCCATGTCGATAGAGATAGTCGGCAAATGAATATGGTCTCGCATAAAAGTGGTTACGACTTCCATCACATCACGTCCTTTCATATTGTATTTAATAAAGAAGGAGAGACGTATCTCTCCTTATAGGTCAAGCATTTCTGACATCTTGACATCATGTTCATTCAAGAGATTTTTGAGACGAGGGCTCAACCGATTCTTGGTTCGCTTATATTCGCCTACTAGTGGGTTGTCTGGGTCGAAAGTCCAAATATACAATGGGTTCATCCCTGCATACTGTCCTTTCTCATCCACCATAATTTCCGAAATCGATTTGATTCGAATCTTATCCCCGACCTGACGCATGATGATGACGACATCCATTCCTTTGGTCAATTTGTTTTTAATATGAACGGAACTCTCGTGTCCTGCATCTGGTGACGACATATACATGTCTACACACATTTCCATAAATGATTCATCATCAAGCGCATGAGCAGTAAACATGTTTCCACGTGTTTTCAAGTTTGCCTCGTAGAGTTGCTTGAACTCGCCACCACGAGACTCAGGAATGATGACTCGGTCTGCGGTTGTACGTAACGACGTCCGCAGTAAGCGTTCAAAACTGAACCCTCGTTCTTCATCCACATTTAAAACTGCTACATCGTGACCTTTCAATACTCGTTCAACATCTGTTTCTGAAACGGATGCGATGACCACCTTACGTTGTAGGGGCGGGGTGTAAGTTAGAAGGTAATTGATAAAGGTGGTTTTACCGGTTCCCATTGCTCCACCAATACCAATGTTCGCTTTCCCTTTAACAAGGACTCCCATAAGTCTCTCGATAAACTCATCAACTGTACCGCTCTTTCTCATCATTTCTGAGTTTGGAATGAAGTTGGTGAACTTACGAATATTCAAGAGCCAGTTGTCGGAAGCAAATGGTGTGACCATGTTTACACGGTCTTGGTTCGGACGCACCGCTTCAATAATCGCATTTTCGACATAGTTCCGTTCTTTTTTGGAGAAGGAGATAGTTCGGTCGAAGACTTTCTCTAAATCATTTAAATTTGAGAATGTTTTGTCGTATTTATGTTTTACACCATTCTTGATGAAGTAGATAGCACAACTGAATTCAGGGAACGTTCTCGCATTGACCATGATTTCTCCGATTTCCATATCATCATCCAACTCTTGTAAAACACCCATTCCATACAGGTCAGCATAGAGTCGATATGCATAGCCTTCTAACTCGCTTCGAGTCACGATATTCCACGTTGCCAAGTATTTTCGAATCTTACTCAGGACATAATTTCTAGCATTCTCATGGATGGTCGCTTCTTTGAGCAATTCAGTATGACGTGCGACTTCAAGAGGAGTCCCTTCAATATTCTCCATCTCTACTTGAAGGCGAGTTTTGGTTGTTTGATATTTTTGTTCTTCAGGTGACAATAAGGCATCTTTCTCACTCGAAGATAATAGTGTCAGTGTCTCTTCTCCTACATAACTACCATCACGTTTTTTATAGACAAAGCGAACGATTTCAAGCTCCCCATCCACTGAAAGATGGGGATTTTTACTGACATCGAAATTTCCTAATGGTTTCCGTTCCGTGTCATACATCTCTAAAACTTGAAAGTCACGTCCCATTTCGAAAGCTAATTCTAGTAGTTTATATTTTTTGCCGTTTTTACGAACGACGATTGGATTCTTTCGTGAACTCATTTGAATTCCCCCTTTTATGTCATTTCATCTGTATCCAATTGTTATAAGGAGAGCCCTTTTACAATCTCATCAAATGGTGTTTCTTGTTTCTTCCGTTTGATTAGCCCGCTGAAGGTCTTCTCTTTCAAATCACGGTTATCAATCGTTGACGGGTTAAATGGTACAACTCCGATAACATTCAACCCATAGTTTGAAAGAGACAGGTTGAAATCTAAGTTAGATGATTCATCGAATTGGTTGTAGACAAAACGTACCGGAACATCTTCTTTTTTGTAGAAGTTGATGACATCCATCGCACCATCAACAAGGGAGTAACAAGTGAAGTCGTTCCGACTCACTAAAACAACTTCATCCGAATGGAACAAGCTTGCAGTTGTTCCTGCATTGTCCGTATCAGATGAAACACTCACCACAACAACGTCGTAGATTTTCTTCAATAAAGAAATGATGGCTTCGATATGTTTGTTTTCGATAAAATAATGGTTCTTTCCAAGTCGGCTCCCTTTGAGGACATCAATCCCATTCAAAGAGACCATATTCTCTTTGAAAAGCTCCACATCCAGAAAATCTCCATCGATTTTCTCGATAAGATTATCAATTCCGTGTACCTTGTCATTGTCGGTTAAATATCCGGCAAGAAATGGCGCTTTAAAATCGAAATCCACCAGTGCGATTTTTTTATCAGGATGGCTCTCTTTGATAGCATGTGCCACATTTGTTGCCATGTATTTGCCCCCTGAACCCTGTACAACCGGATAAAAAACGATTAGTTTTTTTTCATTCATATAAAATTCCTCCTTTGGCTTCACATTGTTAAGTTACCTATAGAGCTCGTATTACATCGCCGGTACGAAGATTTTATCTCCGGCTTTCACTTTTGAGATTCCATCGTTCATTTCTCGAAGCGAAGATTCGGTTGTCACAAACTTGTCTGCGATATCAGCGAGGTCTTCACCATCTTTGACGACATATTGCACCGTAGCACGGCTATCTTCTGTTTGAATCGGTTCAATGTCAGAAACGAGCTTTGTAGTCCCTGCCTCATTCTCCTTAGATACGCTCGATTCGACCGAATCATCAACCTCATCCAGAATCTTCACAGCAATAATTTGTCCCGTAGAAATGGCTTCTTCATATTTAAAGACTTCGTCCTGGTCTAACTGGAGATAAAAGCTCATACCATCCTGCGGCTGTCCTGCAGTGTTTTCCACGACGCCAAATACCGTATTTTTCGTATACACTTTCTTCGAAGCGAACAATTCTTCAACAATGAACTTTCCGCCTTCACCCTTGTATTTCTTGATTAAACGGACATTGTCGTTGTCTTTGAGCGGCAGGTTCGACTCGATTTTGACCTCGGTCAACAGTGAGCCTTCTGGATTCTCCTCTTCCGTCAATCGTGCATTCGAGAGGAGCTCTCCTTTTTGTAGAGTCCCGACAATCTGCTTTCCACTTACAGACTGGATATTTGTCACAGAACCCGGAAGCACCGAGCGTGCAGAAACCGTAACACCTTGGAACATTGAAGCATCAACCTCTGTATATGCAGGGATTGTATCTCGTGCGACATATACGACTGCTTCTTGTTCTAACTCAAAATTCGGGACATAAATGTTCTGATAACTAAATAACCCTCCGGTGAGCACTAATAATCCGGTAAGTACTTTCGCTTGCTTGCTCATCGTTCTCTTACTCATGTTTCATCATCCTTTCCTTTGTCTGATTCCACTCTCTCAAGTCCCACCTGAATTAAATGAATGATGGCTTGAGTTCTAGTGGTAAAACCCTTATCTTCTTGATATGCTTCTATCTTGTTGAGCAACACCAATGGATATCTCATATTGACCATTCTTTTTTCCATTTGTTTCCCCACCTCTGTTCTATGCGTTCTTTTAATACACATAACTCATTCTATTTTGACTATAGTCAAAATATCAAATTTTTCAGGGGCTACATCGATTTTTTTCAACAAAAGAAAAGAGAAGTTGCATAAAGGCAACTTCTCCGAAACATAAACCGATAATACATACGCTAGACATTCAGTCGCACGTCCGTTTGTTATTTTCATTCAAATCAACATAACAGCTCGTCTGGATTCAAGTCTAGCAAGCATTCGAAAATCTTCTTTTTACTCAAATGTTTGTCAAGGTACTCAACTATCTGTTGAATCGATGACTCTGACACATAGTACGGTTTTTCACCATTTCGATGTGCCGGTTCGTTAAAGGGGTCAAATCCCCTCAAGAACACGTTTCCGAGACGCTCTTCGTACTTCCATCGGTTAATCAATTCTGATTCCGTCGAAATACCGTCTCCATCCAGGAAGACCTGACCAATGCGAACCACAACATGTTCAGAATGTCGTTCCTCCGGAGACTTCACGATTTGATAAGGCATGACCATTTCTGAATCAAACCAAATCAAGAAGGCTTTCATTAAAGAACGACATCCACCGTCATTCCATCCGACATCAATCAACAATGCAAGCACTTCATCTGTCCATAAAACATCTTTCAATTGTTGATTTAATTGGCTTGTGTTCACATGAGAACCTCCTTTCGGAACATCTCGATGATTTCTGGCTCCCTCATGCCAAGGATAGATAACGAAATCGCTTTTTCCAACTGGTTCTTGAAATCGACTGAAGGTTTGACACCTGCTCGAATCAACCAATCACCATCGATGTGGAATTGGATGTCGGCTCGTTGTCTCAACATGCGATTTAGCATATCTATTTTTGTACTTTCAAAAAGTAGCATACTATTCAGGTTGATGAAGTCCATATGTTCATCAATGAAATGTCTATGAGATGCAATGGTCAATGCTAGTTCTTCGGCTGTGGTGCAGTGTCGAACATCTAGGATGAAACGACGAGACACCGCAACGAGTTTCCGATTCTTTTTGTCCTGGATTAATTCTTTCACAAATGACTCAGCCAAGTCCTCAGACATTTCCAATGACATCACTGCAACATTGAAAGCGAAGGTGTTTTTTGAAGACAATAGCTTTAGCTTTGCAAACGGAATGGATGGCAATACTTCAATGACATTCGGGAAGCTCTTCAACAAGTGAACGAAATGTTTCGGATGTCCCTTAACCATACCTTTTTCAATCTCCGTGTAAATTCGCTCTTTGGCTAAGTGAAGTAGTGACATCGATTTCATGAGTTCGATTGTTAAAGGTTCAATGGAAAATCCGAAACGTGCCGAGAATTGTAATGCCCGTAGGACACGTAGCGAATCCTCTTGGAACGTGACATTATCCACCACTCTTATGACACGATTTGCAATATCATCGACGCCATAGAAGTGGTCAACGATTTCACCCGTCAACACATCTTCCATAATGGCATTGATTGTGAAATCTCGTCGTTTTGATGCTTCGAATGTACCCATAAACGGGTCGGTGATGACCTCAAAATCTGTGTGCTTCTCTCCTGTTTTTCGTTCTCGTCTTGGTAAACAAAAATCAATATCTACTCCTTTGATGAGATAAACCCCGAAAGATTCACCCACAAAATCGACCTGACCAAACTGTTTGAGAACCTCAATCAATTCCGCTTCCGTGACCCCATGTATTTCTACATCGATGTCTTTTGAATCCCTTCCAAGCAATCGGTCACGCACATATCCTCCGACATAGTACAGTCTGCCTCCGGCTCGTTCAATTTGCTTCGCCACTTGATGGACAAGCTTCAATTCCTTTTTCATCATAATTCCTCCCGTCCCGACAGATAGGTTTCTGTTAGGGTTTTATTCGTATTTTTTGGAGAATGACTTGCCATATCCTCCCCATCCATCAACGACACCCGCTATCAGTATCACTGTTGAAAAATAGAACACTAATAGGTCGCTAAAGCTACCTGTCAAAATCATGAATATTGAAATAAAAATACAAATTCCTGCTTTGACTTCAGTTTTAACGCCATCAACATTCTTCTCATGATTTCGTTTGCTTCGGATATCTTTCTTCAAGACACTGAAGAACGGCAGAAGAATGCCTACAATGATTAAATAAATCGTCATAATCATAAAACCTCCCATTGAAATAAAAAGTGTTTTCAACTATATACATAAAGGTCGATTCATCGACTCCAATTTTCTACAACCATATATTCTATGCACGCCCAAAAGCGTCCATAATAAAAAAGCGTAGATTGCTCCACGCTTTACTCTGTTTCTACAAGTTCATATGTGAGCTCAAAATCTTCAAATGAACATATATTAAAATCCGTTTCATCATGAATGATTAAATACCCGCCTCCGGGAGAGGAAAATAGAGGCACACCATCGTTCCATGTTGGGAAAATGTAGAAGGGCATGTCAATCTTATAAGCCAATGAATCCTTTTTTCGGCGATATTGATTTTGCTGAACCTCCTCATACAGGACATCAAATCTGCTTGATTTTATGATGTAGTCAGCTGATGCATCGCCATTTCTAAGGACTCTATAATCGCCTTCTTCACCAAAACAAAGCCCTTCCTTTGAGATGAAGGTCATTTTTTCTGTAAGGCGAACAGCTTCAATGATTTCAGTTTTTCTAACTCGACATGCATGTTCGATGATACTTTTTACAAATGAGGGTGTAACTAGAACAGCCGTCTTCTTTAACCGGGTTCTCTTTTTTTCATCATTCATGCAAATAAAACACTCCTTTTCGGTACAATTTTCAAATTAAGCTCCTGTAGTCGTTTACCTTTCATCTTCCCTTTAAAAACGATTACGGAACAATTGGACTTTTCTAGGATTTCATTCATGATATGTGGGACAAATTTCGGCACGATGGCGATGAAACGAACCCTTCCTTCACCATAAAGCTTTTCCATCTCTTTTACGTAATATTGAGATTGCCAAACAAGGTCAGAATCCGAAGTGACTTTCGCTTCGACGATAACAATATTACCATCCTTATCCTTCCCCATGATATCAATTCTTCCATTCGGCAACACTTGTTGGCGACTCATTGGTCGCAATCCAGGTTCAATTAAGTCCAGATTGTCGTACAAAAAGGATTCGAGCTCAAACTCAGTCAACTGTTCGAAATGGGAACCGAACTTAAGGTGGTGATGGAGTTCCCTGTCTAACCGCATTTCGAGAGACAGAGGGAATGCCTCTTCTATATCGATTCCTTGGCACCCAACCTCTCCAACGCCTTCTGTACGAAACTCTTGGTTTAGAGTGGTCAGGTATTCCCGTTGCAAGCAAACTGCATAAAAGTCTTTTTTTGACCATTTTGCTTGCTTTCGCTTCGATAATTGATTGATTTTTTTAAAGCTTTCCTTCATATCTACATAAAAATCCCCTTTGTAATACAAATGGGCATGACGTTGATGCCAATCTGAAAAAATAGTTATCATATCGTTCGGATTGCATGTCAACTGTATATCCGAGAACCGGAACATCTTCCCTTTCAAACCCCACTCTTCTAATAATTGGTTCATGAGAATTCTCGGTATTTCTCCCTTTTCTGGAAGACGAATCTTCCCCTTTTGGACAAACGGTGTCAATGAGCGAAGGGCAAGATACATGTAAAGACGTTCTTCCTCAATACACGTCTGAACCTTTAGGTTTTCCCAGAAGAGAAGTGAGATGTCTGATTCAAAATCGATTGGTATCTCCCCCTTTTTGGTCTATTTGGACATATATATTCATACTATTCTATTTTTGACTATAAACAAAATTCGATTGACTCTATAGTATATTTTAAGTACAATTAGAATAGGATAACAGGTACACTAAACACCAACAAAGGAGAGGATTTAATATGGCAAAGAACTTTGCAAAACAAAACCCACAGCAATTGTTAAAAATCTCAGGAAAGACAACGTTCGTAGAGGTGTTAAACACATTCTTCGGTATCAACAAACTCGGACTTACGTTTGCGAAGTATGATGACAAAAAGCCTGAAGGCGAACGAATGACGGATAACATCACCATCTTCATGAGTTTTGACAAAGCACTCCTTCTCTCGAAGGATATCTTAAGTGGGAAGATTGCCGGACTCGCCCAAAAAGAAAAGGCGAAAGGCGAGACCTATCCTCAATCAATTTATACGGAAATGGGAGGCACATCTGCCGCCACATTAGAAAGAAAAGGCAAGGCACGCCCTGATGGAAAATCTGAATCACGTCAATTCAAGATTCATCCTGGTGCCAAAGCCCCATTCATGCTTGTCGCTGAACGGGGTGCAGGAGAAGAGAACCAAACAGGACTCATCGTTCCGAAGAAAGTTGAAACAAAGGTAATGGTTCCTTGCTCAGCGGACGATTTGAAAACTCTTGCCGTCGTAATCGAGTCACATATCAATGCGTATCGTGCTTCGAAGTATGTGGATGGTGCATTGATGGAGAACCCTTACTTCAAGGAGAATAATCCGACCCCTTCGAACGAAGAATTGAAAAAGCAAGTCATGGCGTTACTTCAACAGATGAAGTAAAAAAAAGCTCTCGTCAGAGGGCTTTTTTTATATAAAAAATGACAACTCGTAAGGTTGTCATTTTACTTATTAAACAAAGACTCTTTCATCTTGATATGTCGATTCTACATATCTCTTGATTTTATCGATGCAGTTCTTTTGTATCTTCGATACATTCGCCTGACTCATTTCGATTTCTTCAGCGATGGTCTTTTGTGTTTTCACTCTAAATCCGTTCAGACCATATCGAGAGTTCATAATATATTGCTCTTGAAGTGTGAGTTGGTCAATTGCCTCTAAAATCGCAAGCTTGTCCTCAGTCACCTCATACTTATCTTCGATGCTGAGTACTTCTAGCTTGGAGTTTGCCGCTTCGCTCAGGATATCTTCTAGTTGAAAATCGTTCCCGTTTTTGTCCTGTGAGAGTACCATCCCCATCGAAACAGTGTTCTCTCTGAATTTCTTTTCTTTTCTTAAGAAAAATTTAACCTCGTTTTGCATACAGTTTACGGCGAACGTTGAGAACTTAGTCCCATGCCCTTTGTCGAACGCATTCAAGGCTTTTGTGAACCCTAACGTACATACAGAAAAGAGTTCATCATATGGGAGCTTGGTGTTTCGAAACTTGTTGGCAACGTGGTGGATAAGCTTCACATTTTCGACTGCATACCTATCTTTCTCCTCCTGTACCAAGAATTCAGGCTCACCCTTACTCTCATCATGCTCATGCGCTTCTCCCTGGTATTCATCCAAAGTCTCCAACTCATCGTTTTCTTCCGGTTCGTGGCTTTGTGCATTTAAATTAGGAATTTCCCATAGTTCTAGCTGAGTCATATCAGCCGTGTCTAATGTCATTGTTTCCATCATCTATCTACCTCCTTCTCGATATGTGGCTCGTCTCGTCGTATCTACCTGCGACGTCTTGGATGCAGGATTTTTTGCAAACATCAAATATTCTATGCAGTCACCCGCTCTCATATGCATATATTACATTTTAATTTTGACTATAGTCAAAATTACGAGTGTCTAATGGTGTTCGAGGTATAACTGCAGACAAGGGAGGTCGATAGATATATTTTTGACTATAGTCAAAAAATAAAGTAGAATATGTGTGAGCCTTAGATAGGAACACACTATAAAGGAGTGATGATATGAAACAGTATGGACATGTGAAGAAAATCATGTTGACGGGTATGCTTGGAGCTATCGTTTTGAGTGGAGCAGGATGTACGACATTCCAAAAGAAAGAACAAGCCCCGAGTGACAATGACTCGCACCAAGTCGCTTCAGTTGATAAAGTCAAAGAGGAAGAACCTGAGGTAGAGCTTAAAGAAGTCCCACTTGTTGTGGACTATACCAAATCTGCAACAGAAATCTTAGCATATTACACAGAAGAAGGCATGAGTCGCTTCAAGCTTAGTTATCCAGATACCTACTCTATGGAATATGCATTGAAGAATATCGGACGAAAAATGCCAAGCTTTAGCGGGAAAGACCTGAATGGAAAGACTGTCTCATCAAAAGATTTTGAAGGCAAATCGTACATTGTGAATGTATCGAAATCAACATGTGAGGTCTGTACGGAATTGGCACCGGTCATTCAGAACCTTGAAAAGAATGCTGATGAGATTCCGGTTATCAATATGTATCCTATTGATGACAGCAAGGAAGTTAAGGCATATCGAAAGAAAACAAAGTGGAGTCATGATTCCTTGGTATTGGTGGGAGATGAGAACAAATCTATCAAGAACCTTGCAATCAAAGAACTTTCAGTGGAAACCGTCCCTACTCTTCTTTTCGTCGATAAGAGCGGACGTATTTCATACATCAATATCGGACTGACTGATGACATGTTGTTGAATGATATGAAGGAAAAGGCATTTGGAAGCGAAAAACTCTACGACTTCGTAAAGAAAGAGGTTGTTAAGGTCAAGGCAGACGAAGAACTATCCAAACAATAAATAGACAAAGGAGTCGCTAAATAGACAAAGGAGTCGCTCTTGAGAGCGACTCCTTTTGTATTACTGGAGCACTTGAGAAATCTGTTCATCATCGGTTTCATGTTGAATCTCTTGAAGCTCATCAATGACCTGTGAATATGCTAAGTGCATTTCCTCAAGAACTCTATCTTTCAAGGCAGGGTCTTCATTTAACACTGTCCATCGTCCATTTTTATATTTCATTGCGAAACCCGCCGGTGCAGAGATTCTTTCGACTACATCGTCCTTGACTTCCATCACTACAAGAGTTGCAAAAATGGTATTCGAGTGACGTTTTAGTCGTAGGAAGAGACCTTCTCCACACTGTAATGTCTCATGACTGTTCTTATCTGGGAAGCTCTCACTAGGCAATGCTTGAATGACCCACGGAATAAAATCCGGATGAACCGATGCGATATCAAGTGGCAGGTTTTCCTTAATCAATAGCACCTCGGCGAGTCGTTTGAATCTCAGGTTTTCATGAGATGTGTGTGCGAACCAACGTCCCCCTACCTCGACGACACCCAATAAGGTTTCTTTACCAATTGTATGGATTTGCTTAGCCAATGTGTCCAGTACAAATGCCGTCCGTTTCTGAAGGATTTCATTTGATAAGTTTACTTCCTCTACCGTTGGCTGTCGGTCATGGACACCTGAAATCAATTTCCCTTCTTCTTGTACAGGAAGGTCTCCTGAGGACAACTGTCGTGCTTCATAATCCTCAAGGATGAAAATATCCATATGTGATACCCCACCATTCATCATGTGGTAAATCTTCATATATCGTTTATCATTTAACTCTGTCATTACGACTTGTCTCAAATCAATCATCTCCTTATACGAAAATAGCGATGCCATAGAATAAAATTGAACCTACCAGAATGAAAGGTGCGAACGGGATAGACTCTTGACGGGAAACATATGGGTAGAGCATGTTCCGAGTCATTACGTATGTGAATCCACTTAAAACAGCAAACAGAAGGATGATGGGTATTGCCTTTGCACCGACCCAAAAACCAACGACAGCTGACAATTTGATGTCTCCTCCCATCGGGACATTTTTGATAAATGCCGGAATGAAAAGGATTAAGAATCCGAGCGCCATTCCAATATAATTCGAATAGCTTGCAATCATCCAACTATCACGTTTAATCGAAAATACTTCGAGCACGTTCGTCAAGTACATGAACATGAGCGCCGTAAGTAAGAAAATCCGATTGAAGTTGTCTGATATTTTCCTTGTTTTTAAATCCATGATGCTCGCATATGTCAGAAATGCGATGAATACGGCAAGGACGTCAGGCGTGAAAAGCATTGGTGAGGCAATGTCATGTATTTTCTCCATAGTGTGATACACCTCTCTATCCATACTAAATAGTATATAAAAATTCTACCTATTATTTTGACTATAGTCAAATTTAAGTAGGGCGATAAAAAAGAGCGGAACTCCGCTCTTACCGATACACTAGTCGAGTAACACTTCTCACCAACAACGTCTGTTTGCCATCATTGGCTTTATCAACAACAGTTACCGAGAAGTTAGCATTGTCAAATGAATTGAATACTTGTGATGTATAATTCTCTCCGATGTCGAAATGATTTGAAGTGTTCACTTCAAGGCGCACAAGAGCATCAATGGCAAATTGTGGTCGAGGACGTTCACTTTTATTTTTCCCAAGCCCGAATGTCGAGTAGTCAAAACTAGCCCGAACGTTTTCAAGTTTTACACTCTGTATCGTGTCGTTCACCTTTACTTGATTCGACAATTCTTGGCGATATGCTTCCTCAAGTTTTTCAAGGTACCTCTCATCGACGGCTTGTTTCAATTCTTCTCGAACCTGGTCTTCACTCTTATCAGACCGAAAGCCCGCCCCACCAATTTTTTCTTGGTAAAGTTGATTCAAATCGACATTCTTTTTAAGGGTGTTTCCGCCGGACAAATCCATTACAGCCTGTACCTCGTTGATTGTCCATTTCTTAACAATGATATCCGTATATCCTGCAATTATTGTTGCAATAATCAAAATCAGCATTACAGCAATTATGCTAAATACTCCGTCCTTGTTTTTGATACGTTCTTGAATGTGATTTAATTGCCCATCAGAGCTCTTCTGAGCCTGACGTAATGTCTTCCACTTCTTCCGCATCCAACTCACCTCCCGTTTCTTCTTCAGCTGTAGAGCCATCCTCAACATTGTCAGGCACATAATCATCCTCAGTCTCTTCCCATTCTTCTTCTACTGCATCTTTGGTATAGCTTTCAGATTTCCATTCATCAAAATCATATTTGAATTCTGAGACTGTGTGTCGCTCTGCTCCGACGTTGGATGTCGGAGACATGTTACCCAGAATGAGCTTCATCCCCATCCATTGATAAGATGCACGAATTTCTACATCCATGGAGTTCATGTAGTCCACATCGAATACGGTTTCTGGTGTGAGACGACCAGTTCGCACGAGATTCCCGCTCCGGTCATATTCAGATAGTGTCACCTGCCACAATCCTTCGTCACGAGTCCCCAAACCGGTACTCACCATTTTCCGTTCAATCTTTGTGAGCAACTCATTGCTCGTCATGTACATGTCGTCTCCTCCGGGATAACCATCTGGCGTGTCTTTGACAACACCACCCTGCTTCCCTAACACCCTGACGACTTCTGTCACCTCTTGGTTCACTCCAAAACGTTTCCCTCCTATGATGAGCAGGTCAGTCGTAAATGCGATGAATACAACAAAAAGTAGGAGAGCTATTGTAAATTCAATGAACTGAGAACCTCGTTCTTCGGACAATCTATTTTTGATTTCGTCATATGTCTTCATTTTCTCACCATCCTCACATTCTTGATTGATGTATTATAGATAGCTGACTAAGAAAATACATATAAAACAATGTCGTATTGAAGACATAAAAAAACAGGGCGTTTTCGCCCTGTCTAACACAATACTATCAGAGCCCCGATGGGTTGAAGTTTGTGTTTGCTTTGTCGAGTTTGTCTACAGAATCAGCAGAACCGAACAAGAACTCTTGAATTTCAGAACCAAACAAGAAGAGTGGAATTGCAATTAATAGAGCAACTGCCAATATCATGATGTACTCCGTAGTCGTTGCTCCTTCTTCACCGCCACAAACGAATTTGGCACGTTGAATCATATTTTTCATAGTGTATCCCCCATTTCTCTAAACATTATTTTCAATCTTAGGCGATTGCCTTCAATTTCTGTTATCTTATATTCTTTCAATTGCCTTTATAAGTATATAGAACCAATATTTTAAAAAACTTGGTTCTACATATTTATCAGGTCAGGTTCATCATGGAGTGGAACGTCGGCAAACCGAATGCAACGAACAGCGCTAACAGTGATGGTGCCTGCACGAGTGTTGCCATGATTTGACGCTGTCCAATTTTGTTCAAGATGACCTCGTACTGCATGTCCAACACTTTTTCTCGTTGCGATGAGAAACTCTCATTGATATCGATTCCTTGTTCAAGGTTCAATTTCACCAAGGAGAAGAATTCTTGAATCTCGAAAATATCAATTTCTTCATTCAAACGTGCAATCGCATCTGAGAGCGATAAGAGGTTCGCATTCACTAGGAATTTCTTCATGATTACTTTCCATTCAGGCGACATGTAAGGGAAAGACTCTTCGATGGCAGTAGCCAAAGGAATCCCTGCCGACAAATAACCTTGAATGATTCGAATGAACCCCGGGAATGAATTGAAGATTTTTTTCCGATTCTCTTCCGCCGCATTCTTCATCAGGAATGAGAATCCGAAAAAGAACACGAGAAATCCGACGACACCAAAGAATGGTGCGATTTGATATAAGAGGATTCCCGAAACGACAGCAATCCCTTTCAGGATAAGACGCATTGCAACGAATTGTTCTAGAGTGTAGTAAGTATCCCACCCTGAGATTTTCAAGTCTCTCTTCAACTTCTCGGTATCAGTTTTCTTGAGAAACGGTAATAGATATTGAATGACCGGCGACGTCACCGTCTCAATCGCTTTTTCTGTACCCTCGATTTTCGCTTTTCCTTCATCTGTGAATTGAAGTTGCCTCATTCGTTTCTGATGATTTCGATAGTCATCCATCGAGAACATCATCCCGAACAGGGAACGACTGAAAAAGAAGAACAACAATGCTCCCGCCAATATGAAAACAATATTCATCATAAATTATCCCTCCTTAATTAATCGGTGCTCCGATTTTTTTATTGATAAACCAGAATGTAGCAAGCATGATGGTCAAAATCACAGTCAAGCCCATCTGTCCGGTTGATGTGTGTAACATAAAATCGAGATAGCTGTCAGATGTAAACGATTGATATATCATGACAAAAGGAATAGCCGCGAGAACAACAAATGATTCCCTCTTAGGACCCGCAATCTCTTTGCGTAGCTTACTCTTAATTTTTTCATTGTCTCTATATTGCTTGTAAACTTCTCTCATCAAGCCATCACGAGCGTCCTTTGTTCCAAGACTTGAGGCAATCTCATAAAACTCTGTGAACAATAAAAGATATTGATTCCCAACACGACGATGCAAGTCTCGCAACGCTTCATTGATTGGGCGTCCATAATCCAAGTCGTTCTTCAATCGAAGAAGCTCTGAATATAATGGCTCGTTCCCCTTGAAATCATCCGTCGTATCTCGAAGTGCCTTCCCGAAGTCTCCGTGGGATGAATATCGTTCTATCGAAAGTTTGATGAATGACCCTACTTGTTTCTCGATGACCGACAATCTGCGATTTCTTAAAAACTCAATGATTTGTCCTGGTAAGAAGAAACCGATTATCGCCAAGACCGGCAATTGATAGATACTTTTCATTACGAAGAGCGATGTCAATGGGAGAAGTAGAGCGAGCAGAATCGTCAAAATTCGATACTCACCATAACTAAGATTTAAACCTGCCTGAAAGAGCCTAGACTCTGTCTCAAATTTCTTTGAAACCTCAACACGGTCTTCTAACATTTCCTCCAGTTTCTTCTTCAGAGCCAGTTCTCGAAGGCTCGATTTCGATTGTCGTTTTCGCATCTCAAGAATATTTTCATCACCTTCATCATCACGGGACATAAACGTCATGACGGAGAGAATGAGCATGAAAAGAACAAACAATCCAATAAACAAAATCAACATATTATCATCTCCTTTTTTAACTCAAACATTTTCCTGAAAGCCCATCATCAACACAGACCTACTCATCAGATGAATTTTTTAATATCTTATTGAAGTTGTTCCGTGCTCAACACTCAAATTTGTTCAATACTTGTTCAATCGCCAAAATTGGCATATAAAAAGACGATTTTCTAAGATGTCCGGTTAGATACATCATAGAAAAAGCGTCTTTAATTGGTGTGCTATCAAGCCCATCCTTCAACCAAATGTTTGATTTCTTCTCGTTTGACGCCACGTCGCAACATTCTCTTCGCTTTGTCAGGGCTCATTTTGTTCAACATGACAAATGTTTCTTTTTCAAAGTCAAACTCAAAAATTGGTGTCAATTGCGTTCGACCGGATTCCTCATTGAAGGTAACCTCAGAGATAATGGAGACTCGTCTGCCGATTTCAGGGATATCATCCTGAATGGCGATATAGTCGATAGCATTCCCGATGATACGTTCGACTACATCGATGCCCAGATTCGGCATCGCCATTAAATATTTGGTGACAAGTCGATTCAAAATATTGATAGGCTCCCCACCATGCATCGTAAAGATGGTCGCATGTCCTGTCTCCGCCGATTCGACCGCCGCTTGTGCCTCTTTCCCTCGAACCTCACCATACACGATATATTTAGGTTTTAGTCGGAGAGCGGCAACCCCTAAGTCGTAGAGGTCGATGTTTAGCTTTTCATTGGCATTCTTATGCGTGACCATCTCCAGTGTGTGCTTGTTTTTTGGATACAGTTCTTGAGTGTCCTCTAGGACGAGCATCCGCTTGTTCAACAAGGACACGTAGTGGTCAAGTAGGGCTCGAATTGTTGTCGTTTTACCGGAACCTGTAATCCCTGCATACACAAAGTTCAATTCACCCTTGATGATATGACCGAAGAAATCAGCCATCTCTTGACTCATCACATTCTGTCCGATGATTTCTGGAAGTGTAACATGTGACTCTTTATGTTTTCGGAACGTGAGCGAGTAATCCTTTGGTGTAATCACTTTGGATGTCGCAATGATACGGTCTCCATAAAATTCCGCATCGACTATCTTGTTTTCACCGTTGTTGATAGTTTTCCCAACACCTGAACCGCCTTTAAGAAGCACACGGTCAATAAAGTCTTTATAATGCTTAGGCGAACGGAAGTGATGTTCATACACCTCGTCCACACCATTCCGCTCCACTCTGATGTTGTTATATTCAATGCAGTACACGTCTGAGACTCCAGGGTCATAAAAAGCCGGTGCAAGTACGGAGTAACCGACAAACTCTTGTGCCGCTTGCTCGATGAACTGTTCAGGTTCCGTATTACGAACTCGAATGTTCCGCCCGTAAACAATATCTCGGATATCAGATTTGGCTTCTTCAATTAATTTCCGAAGAGCAGACTTGTCCTTCTTCTCATCTTCATCACGTGCAATTCCTTCGTCGCCTTTCAGTTTATCCCCAAGATGCTCCCTGACAATATCAAGGGCATCCTCAAATGAGTAAATGGTACCGACTTCCTTGACACCCTTCATTCTTTGCATGTCTTGCTTGAAGCTCCTAAAACTCTTTTCGATGGACATATCATCTCCCCCTTTTCAGTTAAAAAAGAAGAGGCATTCACCTCTTCGAATGATTATCGTGTAAAGAAATTCTTTTTCTTCTTGCCGTCCCGGAAATCTTGTAGCTGTTTTTGGTATTCGTGTTCGAGCCACTCTAGATTGTCGAGTTCCCAAATTTGGTTCGCAATTCGAGCGAAAGCGAGTTTTGGCAAAAGCGTATAAGGTGCTTCTCCTTCATCAAGTACAATCGGCTCCGCCGCATATAGTCTGTTCAAGAATACGGACTTCGGAATCATAGGTAACGTACCTGCGAGTTTGAACCCGCTGTCTCGAACATGTTCAGACGTGAAGACGAGTTCTTCCGGCTCTTCGACGCCATACATTTTCATATACTCTGGAACATAATCCTCGTTCAGGATGTACTCTACCTTATGCAAGACATCTAGATTCTCCAGTGTCGTCTTGTAACGGGTATTGTTTCTCACATTGTTAAAGTCAAGGTTCAATACGTAATACGTTTTGGTAGCTAACCGCAATAACGGATACGTCGTGACGTGTGCCAATGATGAATTCGTGTCGATGAATACGAGGTCGAATTCCGAGGCGACTAGTTCAACCAAATAGATGTATTGATATGGTTGGATGTTCTCAATCTCTTCCATCGTCAATGTTGAACCGGTGAGCACGTGAAGGTTTTTAAGTTTATGGTACGGACGGAAGCATTGAAGGACGAACTTGTTCACTTCTTCGACACGTCTGACATCATCAGAAAGATTTCCATCATTATCGACGATGGTTGCAATCTTATCCATCGCAGTTTTCAGGTTATAGTCATCATCTTCAATCGAGAGTAAGGTACCTAAAGATAGGTTTTGTAAGTCTGCCTCGACTAATGCAATACGTGGGGATTTCCCATTCTTTTTCTTTCCGTATTTTGCGATGATGCTCGGGATGTTTGTGGAGATGAAACTTTTTCCCGTTCCTGGTTTAATCGATGACACATTGTAGACGTTCTTATATCCGTCCTCCTCAACGTCCTCTTGTACGACATCTTGTTCTACATCGAATAAAAGTTGAGCCTTCTCTGCAGACTTTCTGTGATACTTCAATAGAAATGCGACATCTTCACGTGGGACAGGATTCTCCATGGCATATTCAATCTGTTTTGGAGCGATACTCTGTTCAATGAGGAGCGGGTGAATGCCCACGAGAACAAGTGAACCAAGCGCCATATAGCGTGAAACGTCGTTCGGCTTCGGAGTCACGGTCATGTATAAGAAACGAACCTGAGGATGTTCTTGTTTCAACTGTGCTAATAATTCTGTCAAATCTTCATTTCCGGTCAACATATCTGACACCATAACCATATTAGGTTTCAGCTTTTGGACAGCAGACATGAGTTCATGTCGAAAATTGATTTGACCGACAAATTCATATCCACTAAACTGCAGTACTATCTCATCTATTTGACGATAACCCGTAGCGAGTAATACCTGATTATTCATACAAATTCCCCCTTCTTTTAAAGCGTGTTTTCCTTATGTTTCATATATCTTATTTCATCTAAGGGTCAAAACATTCCCCATAAAATGTCGTATGCTGATTCAATAAAAAAAGAACCCGTTAAGGTTCTTTTATTTGTTGGATTCCGCAATACCCTCACCTGAGAATACTTTCGAGAAGTCTCCATGGATGTAACCAGAAGTATCGTATTCTTCAGATTTGTTGAATTGACCCGCAACTCGGATGTTACCCGTCTTCATTCGAGCTTGAATCTCTTCGGCTTGGTCGAGCGTTACGGCTAAAATGAGCTGTGCAAGTTCGCCAGTGTCAGCTTGAGCTTCCAACTCTTTTCCTTCTTCGACTGCCTGTTCACCTTTGACGTTTTGAGTGCGGTCTCGATATTCGAAACCTTCAGATGTCGTTGCCGCAAAGACAAGAACGTCCGACATAAATGTTTTTGAATAGCTGTACGATTTTCCATCTTTTGATTCTTGACCAACATAAATCAAATCGATTCGGTCGCCACGTTTGACGTTACCGCCAATCCCTTCACTATATGTGACTGGAATAGATACCTTTCGAAGTTTCGAAAGGTCTAGGCTTTCGAACGGGTCAACATTTTCCTTACTGACGATATTTGGCTTCACAACATATTCATTCTTGTACACCTTTGTCGAATTGTACTTTCCGATGATGTCATCCATCGACAATTCAAACGTCGAGTTCACGGCTTTTTCAGGAATTTCAACCTCAATTAAATCTGAAGCGGAAATCTGAGTGTTCGGTGCGATGTCACGACTGAATTGATATACTTTGACCGGTTCGATTTGCTTCTGCGTGTAGACATAGAATCCACCGGAAAAAACAAGAACCCCTGTGGCTTGTAGCAACATCATTGCAATTTTTTTACCTTTCATCTTATCTCCTCCTTACATGTTTTCGATAGTTTTAGCAATTTCAACAAACGCCTTTTTGAGTTCCTTGTTTCTCGACCCTAAAACAGCAGGAATGCCGTGATAGTTCGCATTCACGAAGTCCTTATGGGTGTTCGGGACAACCATGTGTACCTCATGTTTCAACCAATCTGAGATTGCTCGCTTGTCGAGTTCTGAATCCTCATATTTGTTTACTACATAATAGAGTTTATCGACCAAGTTTATGCTCTTGCTGTATTCAGTTACCTGTCGAACGCTATTGCCGACATGACAAATATCTTGTGTCAACGTATAGAAAACTTGTGTCCCAAAGCGAAGTGCCGTCTCGGTATAAGGATTGCTCTTTTCCATATCAGCATCAAGAATGATGTAATGATAGCCTGCCTCGAAGAGCAGGTGCATGCACAGCTCTTTCAATGTCTGAGGATTCCCTGCAGAAATCTCATTCGATGACTCGGTATAGCTCGGAGAAAAGAACAAGAAGTCCAAATTGTTCGGGAACAGTTTATATGCATTGAGCATGACATCTCCACCATTTGTCCGTTCGATAACTTCCTTCATTCGAACAATCGATTTATGAACGCCGGAGTAATCACCGGTCTCTAAGCCGAATAGCGCCGCTTCCAAGCCGTTGGACATATTACGGTGTAATTGGTAAAGATAATCGACCGTGGATGGTCTCTCTTTTAACTCGATATAAATCGTTTTATATCCGCTCAATGCCAACTGGATAGAGGTGTTCAATGCGATTTGGGTATTCCCTACTCCATGTTCGCTCCCGATGAATGTCAAGATTTTCTGTTTACCGTTTTTCGAGAGCTCTCGTTTTACAAATGCCTCGGCTTCTTGGTTGTTTTTGTGTAAGTCAACTTCTCTCTGTAGTTCAAGAGTCTTCAGCTTTAATCGCTCTGCATTCTCGTAGTCTTCATTTAAAACAGGTTGAGCCTTTGACTTTCGACCGAAGAACCCTTTGCTTCCAGATTCTTGTGGCTCCACATCCGGAATCGAATCCGGTGTGTCTACGTGGACTGGTTCCTCTTTTTTTGAACCGAAGAATCCTCTAGATTTTTTCTCACGAACCTCAGGTGGATTTGGTGATTGTTCCATCTCCTTTTGTTCCACCTTTTGTTCTACGAACACGGTTTTTTCTACATGGCGCACTACCTCTCTTGTTTGAGGTGGTTGAAAAAGAATTTCATTCGAAGACTCATCGATGACCGGCTTAGGTTGCAAGTGAGATACATGATGATACTGGTTCGGGTGTCGAACCAGGTCGATGATTTTCTTTGCCGGAACTTTTTCTTCGGCAAGAATATCGAAAATCTGTAGGTTCACAAGTGATGCTAACAATGCATCTCCGGGATTTCGTGAACCGGTAACGAAAATGATTCGAACTTCTGGATGATGCGTTCGAATGTTGTAGATGATTTCACTGATACGCTCAGTGCCTTTTAATTGCTCACGGAGGATGACGATGTCTGGCGCATTTTGCTCAATGTTCTTCAAAACACCTTCACGGTAAGTTGAGGTTCCGACAAAGTGAAACTCGTTTCCCAACTCGTTCTTGAAATATTCTTCAAGAGTACGGACTCCAATCGCCAATAAAATCTTTTCTTTTGGTTTGCTATGATTCATGGTGGTTCATCTCCTTCCTATTTTTCCATCAGACCTATCGAGAAAGATAGGATAGACATTAATCTTCGGTATTATATCTACAGGAGCGTCAGAGTATGAATCCAAACAGGTCGTATGCTGAATAAATAAAAAGACCCCGTGGATATTCACCACGAGGTCTGTCGCCATTCTATATTGAAGCAAGTTTCTATAGATATATTGATAGTTCAATATTCATAATGGTTTATTTTTTAGATTTTGTCTTAGTACCGCTAGATTTCAATTTTTTCTGTAGTTTCACAATCTTCATGAAGAGGTCTTTTCCTTCAGTCCACATTTCCTCGTCATCCCATTCCGTGTTCACGACTGAATCCAAAATGGATAAGAGCATATTTTTCTCAGTGGTGCCGAGTTTCTTACCGTTCACCTTGAGCGGCGTGACTCCCAATAACTCAAGCAACTCAACTGGTTCTGAACTTGTTGTCTGGAAATCGCCTACGGCTCCACCTTGTCCAATCATGCTGAGTACCATTGTCGGGTCATAATCGAGTGCTTTTGCTAGTTTCACGACCAACGTAACTGAAGGAGCGGTACGTTGCCCTTTTTCAAAGCGATGAATATAAGAGACCGAAAGACCTGCCTTCTCTGCCAATTGCTGTAGTGTATAGCCTTTTTGTTTTCGTGCAGTTCTCAACCAAACGCTAAAGTCTGTTGTCACGCCACGCTCTAGACGCTTCTTCAGAATTCGAATGCGTCGTTCAAATTCACGTTCGATGATACCTTGGTATCCGACACCAATCTCTGTGATGATGTATTCCATAGTCTTCTTGTATTTATCTTCAATGCGTTCAATTTCTTCTTGAGGAACCTTTTTATGTTTCTCCTCAGCTTCATCAAGTTCCTTCCATAGTTCTTGAACTGGAGTCCAGTTATGGCTCTCAATCAATTCATAGAATAGCGTAGAACGAGTAATCTTCAACCCCTCGTTATGAGCTTTTGCAAATTTCAATGCTTCTAATGCACGGTAGAGTTTGTTTAAAAAGTCTGCAGTGATAATTCGGTTCTTCCATTCGGATTGAATGGCATCAAATTCCTTTTCGATAGCAGGAATATTGTCCACTGCATCATCCTTTTCGAGCATTTGAATCAATTTATTTGCACGCATAATATCTTTTTGGTCGAGTTCCTCTGTTACTGACGCCCATTTATTATTTTGATTAACCATAAGTATTCCTCCAAAAAATTTTTTCATTTTTATTTGACAATAGTCAAAAAATTAACTATACTAAAAACAGTTGATGACGTTAGTTCTGACCAAACCAACTCGTCTACTCTTAATTTACCCAGGGGAGATATTCGTTAAACCACTTTTTTTGACAAAAGTCAAAAATATTTTTCACCTTCTTGCGAAGGGGGAAAACCATCATGAATCAGATTAAAAAAGTAGAAAAGACTAAAATGTCACGAGGCACAAAACGTTTACTGGAAGAAGCCATCAACGGATTGGAACCCTCGGAACAATGTAACACGAACGCAATCTGCGATAAAATGGTAGAGTTAATATTGGATAGATATGATGGAGCTACTCTTGATTATCAACTCAAACGCATGGACTTAGAGACAACTGGACGAATCATCGAAAAGATTAATGCTTACTTCCAGAAGCACCCTCATAAAATTGAGGAAGTATCTCTGACTGTTTGAGTCGTAACCTCATCACCCATTTCTTCGAAAACAGTGAAACGTGTCAT
Organism: Exiguobacterium sp. s140; assembly: GCF_018617035.1. Lineage (GTDB taxonomy): Bacteria > Bacillota > Bacilli > Exiguobacteriales > Exiguobacteriaceae > Exiguobacterium > Exiguobacterium profundum. Next base: position 209,609 of record NZ_JACSJK010000003.1, on the reverse strand, counting down.
TGGATAGAAAAGAGTCGAATCAATCGGCTCTTTTTTTCTTGTCTATAATGTAAAACATTTTTGCACAAAAAGTCAACAAATATATTAATAATTTTATCATTTATATTTTGACTACACGCCTATATTTAGTTCTAGTCCGACAAAAGCACAGTTGTAAATCCTAAGAAAATCACATAGAAAAAGAAGTTAAAAGATTATTTCTATAAAGGAGGAGAAGCCAATGCGCAAAGAATTGAGAGATGCGATTAATAAGCTTGAAAGGGTTGATATCAAACTCCTGCACAAGCTTTATCTTTTCCGTTGTTTGACCGTGCGCCAAGCGTATCGGGTTCTTTATAAGGATATCTATGATTCATTCGTAGAATTTGAAAGTGAGCGATTGGATAAATTGGTTGAAATCGGTGTCGTCGAGAAAGTGGGATTCCATGTGGATAATTTCGCATTGTTCCTGACGACGAATGGTGTTGATATTGTAAGAGAAGCTGTCCAATTGCCGGCTCAGATATTCAACCCCGACACGAAAACGGTGAAACGTGGGTATTATCGTGCGGGTGAATTGCGAATGAGTCCTAGACTTATCAACCACCAGGTTCATTTGAATCAGTTCGTTTTAGAATTTTCGGCAATCGCAGATGAGTTGGGGCACACCTTTAACTATTTTGACGAAAAGTATGTCTCACAATACTTCGCCATTCGTCCGGACGGATTGATTCAAATTTTTGATACGGATTTCTTTATCGAGATGGATATGGGGACAGAGAGCCAGAAACAGTTGATAGACAAATGGAATCATTACCGAGATTTCTTTCGTTCTCAAGAATACAATGAGAAGGAGAAGAAGATTGTCGTGCTATTCGTCACTCAGACAAACCGGAATCTCGAATCGAGAAAAGATATCGTGAGATTCACCGCATCTCAAACAATCATTGATGTCTTCGGAGAAGGGTTTGATATGCATATCGGTTCCCGTGAGGAACTATTACATCTCGTGTTCGAAGAGCTGATTCCAGACATGGTTTACCAAAATGACACAAAAGCAAAGATTCTACGGCTCTTGTATCAGTATCATGACTTCGGGATTGCACCGGCGGAACGCCTTCGGAACATGCTTCACGATACCACCTATGAATATTACATTCGTCGGTTGAATGCTGATGGTGAGATTCGTTCTCTCTTCGGGAGAGTCCAAGAATTTTTAATCGATGATTATTCAAGTCAACCGTTATCTGTTCTGCATAAGATAAGTTATCACAAGCGGAACTCGAACTCGTACCGATTAAAGATGCAACGAGAAATACCATATATCGTGGTTGTTTCTGACGAGCAGACATTGTATAAAGACTTGCTAGTCACGGATATAAAAAACCCTGACAATGTCTTTTTCACTACTGTCACCAGGTTGGAGAAAAGAGACTTTCATGATGCCCTCTTTCAAGTAGACCAACAAGGGAACTTGTATCACTTTACAAATGATGGTCTCACTGAGCGGGTATTTGAGAGCAATCTCAGAGAAGATTTAATCTAGTTTCCTAAATAACGAGAAAAGAGACCTTACATTGAGGTCTCTTTTCTTATTGCTGTATATATTCACGATTCGCCTTAGCAATCTCCTTTTCGAGTGCTTCACGGTTTTTTTCGTACTCTGCATCTAGATATTGGAGAGATGCTTCACTCAAACCTGGAGTCTTCTTTCTGAGATAGGCTAACAGGACATCTTTTTTCAATTGATGTATCGTTTTCTCTTTTCTATACATGATACATCCTTCCTTTCATTATTTTTCTTTTTTAGAGTCGTAACAATGGCGACACAGTGCCTCGTATAAATCACTATGACCAAGCTCGACTATTTTATCGTTGGGTATCTTCTTGTGACTTATATAGGCATCCTCACCGCATCCCATACAAACTGCTTTGTGTTTATTCACCTCATCGGCTATACTCATCAGCTGTTGCGTGACGTAAAACGGATTCCCTTTGAAATCCAAATCCAGACCCGCAACATAGACACGCTTCCCCATCTGAATCAATGATTGAATATCTGATATGATATTGCTAGAAAAGAACTGGATTTCGTCAACCAGGACGACATCTGCAGATTTCACTTCATCCATTTCAATGATACTTAAATGTTCACAGACGCTTGTTGCAAGCACCTTGTTGCCATCATGTGTCATGAGATATGTTTCGCTGTAACGATTGTCCAATTGTGGTTTTATAAAGATGGTGCGCAATCCGGCATATTCATAGCGTTTCCCCTTTCGCCTAATCGCATCACTCTTGCCACTAAACATCGAACCACATTCCACAATCAAACCCTCTTTGATTTTTTTTGTCATTTTACCCACTCCCTTTTGTCTATGTTGTCATTCATATATTCTCTCGTGATATTCTATGCCATTTAATGTGACAATTCGTTATTGGACAGACAAAAAGAAGGATGAAATCATCATTCATCCTCCTTTATTGGCATACATCGAGTGTTACTGGATAATGCTGTCCACAAGGTCATCAGTTGCTGACCCTTTCACTTCAAAACGAAGGTCATGATTATCGCCTAATAGATTTGGCTCATAGACACTCAAACCATTTACTTCATCAAGATTTTTAGTTGGCACACCATTGATTTGAGGAGTCCAGACTTCGAGTTTATACTCGCCATCCTTCACATCTTCTCCAATATACAACTTCCCTGGTTCAGTGATACCCATGTCGCTTGTTGTCTTAAGTTTATAGACAAACAATTGATTCTCAACGTTCCCAAGTTCACTTGCCTTCTCATCTAAGACCAACATTGGAGCTGTTCCATTAGCACCTGAGACTGAAAGTGCTTTGTCTAGACCTGGTGCCTTGATGAAAATGTCTTTTGGAATGTTTGGTTCTACGTTGAACGGGCGTACCGATACACCTTCGCCAGTTCTCTTCAAGCGATTTTGGAAGTTAGGAATCGCCACCGCTGATGGTTGTGTGCTGAATGCGTTCGTCTTATAAGCGACTTCAACCTTGAGCTCGTACCCGTAACCGGCTTTGATTCGAGGAAGTCTAGAAGCTGTTAGCATATCAACCCAACCTTTAGCATCTGCTCCGAGCTGTTCACGGTTGTCTTTCGTGAATTTCGAGCGGAATAGAACACGCTGAATCTTGTAAGATTCTTCTTGTTCAACTCGTTTGATAGAAACGTTCGGTTTGTTCACATATTTCGTGAAGACATACTCGTTTCCGCTCTTCGAACGATATGGGATACGCTCTCCCTTGAAGCTTGTCACGTTGTATTCTTGAGTCCATGAAGATGAAGTGTTGCGTACCCATTCTTCATCGCTAGGTGAAAGCATATATCCAGATACATATCCGGAAGTATTGGCATTCCCGTAATTGTCTCCCTTAGGCAACGAGATGAGCCCAAGATTTCCAAGTGTTGATGCTTTGTTGTTAGCTTTGACATCTTTCGTCTTAGAATACTCCCAAGCATCGTCGGTATCATTGATGTGAACGGTAGCCGCCATCCAATCGTGAGGCTTCACGTCAGCATCCATTTCAATTACGATGTTTTTATTTTTCCCTTCTACGACATGTTCTGAGAAGTACTCTGTCTTCCCATCAAGTGTCACAGAGAAATCGATGTCTTCTTGGAAGTTTTTCTTGACCGCTTCTGAAGGAGCGTCTTGAGTCAGAGTGAAGCTGACGGCAACTTTCATCTTATCTCCTGTTGCAGAACGTTCTGTACGAGGGACGACCTGAAGGTTCTCGACGCCATAATCATATGGTCGTTGCCATGTCTTCGTATGAACATCGTTCCCTTGATTATATCTACTGTATCCATCCGAGATTTCAAAGTCGCCAGTAGCTTTTACATATGGGTTTTCATACAACACAGCTTCCTTCGTTGTGAAGGTAAACTTCTGACCATTTCGAACTTGTTTGTTCAAGGTGATAACTTCTTGAGAATAATCGGAAGCTCCACGTGGCAATTTACGTTCGATGTTTGATGCGACAGAAAGTCGGACATAAGGATAAATCCATTTCTTGAACTCGTAATAGACGTTCCCGTCCTTATCTTTCTTCTTCTCGTAGTCTGCATATCGAATGTCTCCACCGTTATATTCATAAGTGTAGCGTACACGATACTTCTCACCAGGGATGGGTTGTGCAACGACATTGCCATTTTCACCGATTAACTCAATCTTCTCCATTTCCATATCCCCTGGTTTCGCTTTAACTGCAATTGGGAGGATTGCCGCATCATCATCCGTGTTTAGATTGTCTTGTGATTCTTTGCGATGGTCAGCTCCGATAAGACCTGTCAACATGACAGAGCTATCCGCTTGGTCATCAGGGATGACGATGTCTCTTAAATAGAAGTTCATCGACCCTTTCGCCGGAATTTTACTTCCTTTCACCGCTTTCAAGAACTCGTTGCCGTTTTTACCACGGAAGTTCGATGGATAAGAAATGGTTGGGTCATAGTTCTTCTTGAACCCTGTCTCAATGACTGATTGCGACAATCGGGTAGCGGTATTGTTCAAGTTTTTGACTGTTACTTTAAGGTCGTACTTTGTTTGAGTGTAAAGTACTTTCTCTCCACGATACGAAACTTGTCCGGTTCGTTTCCCTGGGGTTGTATTTGTGTACACCCCTACCACATCTCCTGTGCTCTTCTCGATTACTTCCATACGTGTAATCATCATATTTCGTTGTTCAACGTCATTGATTACCGCATATTCCATGTAACGATAGACAGGATTGCTTGAAGAACTTACATTCCAAATTCCTCGTAAGAATCCGGTATTATGAAGTGCCGGAGCCGTCAACGAGAGACGTTCCATCCAGTACGAGACGGAATAGTTTTTGCCTTTATGGGATTTCATAGCAGGGTTCTGGTCTAGAAGTTTCTTGACAAGGTTATATTTCATGTCGTAGTGCTTCTTCTCTTCTTCCAATTTATCTCGTTTCTGAGGGTCTTTCTCAGCATTAATCATCGATTGTGTGATACGACGTGCGGTGTCAAATTTTGAACCAGGGACATAGTTCGGTAATTTTGAGCTCTGCCAAGGTTTCGTGACATAAGGATAGCTGAAAGGATGATAGTTGTAGCCATAATCCTCAGGGAAGAAGGCATTCCCAGTCGTTGTCGCATCAGAGCTGTAACCGAGGTAACGCCACTCACCGAACCGACCTGCGAAACTCCCTGTTGTATCCATGTTTACACTTGAAACAAAACCGCCTGCAGTTCCCTTTTTCACACTCGCAACCGACTTAGCTTTTGTTTTAAAGTTGTGATTGCTTTTAGAGGCAAGTAGACCACTGGTCGTCCATGCGCTGACATTTCCTGCTTTTTTGGTTTTGACATTCTCATACACACCGGAATAGTTAGACAAGCCGGTCTTCACGTCACGTGGGCGTACTGGGGAATAAAAATAGACTCCGTTTTTGTATGTCTTGTATACCAATGGACTTCCTAGTTTTGAATACCACTCAGCACGTTCATTTTTTTTAATGAACGCCATTGCGGTCTTATCCCACGGGTGCGGAATAAGTGATGAGTCTCCGCCATTGATATAATCCTTCGCCATGGTTGGAGTGGAGTGTCCAGACAATGCCAAAGTAAACACAGCTCCAGTAAGGAGTGATTTTTTAATTGTTGTATTCATGTAATTCCCTCCATCCTTTTTATAATCTTTCTTATTCTATATAGTGGAGGATAGAGTATTCACTATTTAGTTGTTCAACCACAAAAAAAACGGTACCGAATCGATACCGTTACGTTACTTATTTTGTTTCAATTCGAAGAGAAGAGCCAAATGCTTCGAATTCGAATGCCTTTCCACCGAATGTTTTGACTACAATCGTTCGTCCGGAACCGGCGTTGTAAGCGAATTTTTCAAATTCCTTACGAAATGCATCATAATGTCCCGCTCCTGCTGTAGCCGTCACATAAACCTTGATAGCCGAGTTATATTTGTCGTACCAAAGTTTGTACTCTTCTTGAACTTCCTTTCCAAATACATCTGAACGCTCATAAGCCGCATTGTAATTCGTTCGGTCAAAGAACATGACCCCTCGATTTTCGGAGAAAACCATTCCTGAAGAACCGAAATTCATCACGTCTCCGGTCTGTTTGACCGTATGGTTGAGCTTGAATTGACCATCAACCGAACCTGACTCACGTTTAAATACCGTTTCGAATAATTTTGCCTTTTCAACAGCAGACAAATTGTTCGTTGGTTTAGGTGTTGGAGTTGGTTTTACCTTTTTCGGGTCATAGACATACTTAGTAGGGACATATCCTGTTTTCGCACCGTACTTGACTTGTGTCCAAGAGCCGTAAGCTTTGAGGAAAGTCACAGACTTGCCTTTAGGAATCGTCGTGAGTGTCTTATATTTGCTACTACGTCCAGATTTCAAAGCAAGTGAACGAGTTGTCTTGTAAGACACCGAAGTCGATGGTTTCGATGCGGTTGTCCCTTTAGAGATATATTTCGTCGGAACGTACCCAGTCTTCGAACCGTATGAGACTTTTGTCCAAGAACCGTATGCCTTCACGTACTTAACAGACTTACCTTTCGGAATGGTTGTGAGTGTCTTATATTTGGTACTACGCCCAGACTTCAAAGCAAGTGAACGAGTTGTCTTGTAAGACACCGAAGTCGATGAATTCTTACTTACTGTTGACGCTTTCACTTCTTTCAGATAGCTTCCATAAGAGTAACCGGTTTTCCCTTTGTATGTCACCTTGTACCAGTTTCCGATTCTGAGGCTTGACGTGACCTTGGCTCCCTTAGGGATTTTAGTAATCGCTTTATACTTAGTAGAGGCTCCACTTCGTACAATCAGATTTGCTGTCGTCTGATAAGTTTTCGTCTTGAATTTAGTTGTGGTCGCCGCATGTCTCACAACGGGAGAATCATCTTTGGCTAATTCTTGCCCTGCAAAAATACCACCAGTGAGAAGCCCAAGCGACATGACTACAACTGCCATTTTTTTCTTGAAATTTGACTTTTCCATCTATTTTCATCCTCTCGAAATTCCATATAGTTTACTTGATTACAGTATAAGCATCCTTTTCCAATTAGTCAAGTTTTTTTTACTAAAACACTCGACACCTCTCTTTCTTCAATATATCTAATTGTATTTAACATATAGTCAAAACATAATTGTACATACAAAAAAACGGACTCTCGCCCGTTTTCGTTATGAATTAATTTTTGTTGAATGATAATTCGGAGCTGTCTGCGTCCCATAGAAGGATATAGTCGAATGCTTTTGAAAGTTCGTTCATTTCAACAAAAAGTGTCGCTTCTTTGACATCAGGAGCGATGCCGATATCGACTTTCTTTCCTTTTGATGTGACAAACGTACTCTTCAGTTGATAGACCACACTTGCCTCACCTTTGCGGACAATGAATTTATCTTCTTGCTGTTCAACTGTTGCACCCAATGCTTCGGACACTTCTTTTAACGGAAGCAAGACACGATTGTCACGTACAATCGGTGAATTAGACATTTCCATCTTCTTCCCATCGATGCTTACCGTTTTGGCTTGTTTACTTACGACTTGCTGTTCGAGAGATGTACTTAATCCGATTCGAGTTTTAAAGATTCGAATGTCGATGTTCGGGAATTCTTCAAACAATTTTTCGATTTCTCTTTCCGAATAGTTTTTCTTGATGTCTTTCACCACAATCGGTTTCTTGTCGATGACAATCAGGACTCTTCCGTTGTCTTCAACAACATACCCACCAGACTTGACTGCAATTTGATAAAGTACATCTTTATACTGTTCATAGTTTGCATTCATATTTTTATCTACTCGTAACCCTGTGTCGAAATAGTACGGATTTTCTGATTGCTTGTCGAGAGAATACTGAATGGTATATTCCGACTCTGCATTTTGGTCGTTCGTCAGGTAGTCAAGTTTAGTTTTATCAATTGACAAGAATGGGTTCTTTTCTGAAGCTTGGGAGTCATTACCTTTAATTGAAGTCGCTGAATATCCATACAGATAAGGGTGACTTTCACGACTTAATTTCTTTTTACCGGTTTGAACGACCTTCCCATTTACATAGGAATAACTCACCTCATACCAAGTGTCTCCGATTTGGACTTGTTCTGTTCCCCCACCTGTCTGATTGAAGTCTGGAATAGAATTGCTCGCATTGGAGTTTGGTTTATTTCCGGGCGTTCCTGCACCAGGGGGTTTAACACTACCTTCCGATACAGGTTTTTGCTCATCTTTTACATAGTCATCATACATATCATCCAACGAATTGTCCCAATCTTCTGGTAGCTTGACCGTAGGGTCTTTGACTGTCATATAAAAATCGAGCTTGCGATTGACAAGTTTAAGTTCGTCATCAATCGACTTATTCGTATTTGTGTCAATTAAATCTATCAAGTAGAATTTCATGACACTGTTAAGTGATTTTCTGACCTCTTCAACCCATTTGTTCGCCATTTTAGGGATTTCCTTGTCCTGATATGTCTTAGGCATAGCATATAATGTCATCTTTAAGCGTTCGTATAGCATATCTAATTCATTTCCTTCTTCATAAATCGAAACATCTTCGATTGAGAGTTTGTCTGTGATTTTGATAAATGCTTGATAAGCCGCAGTGACATCTTTCTCTGACCTTGTCTTTTCCGCCTTGATGACTAACGGAAGTACCGCCTCATATGCTTTTTTCGCATCTTGGTTGAACGGGAATCCTGATTCTGCATAGACGGCTGACGGTTGCATGACCGTTGTCCATCCGGATAGAGTCACAGCAGTAGCCAATCCTACCGCCATCCATTTTTTATTCTTCCCCATGTGTACTCCACACCCTTTCATATAAATCCTTTTATTTTCTTTATCCTATATTGTCTGGCGCACTCTCATAACCGATGATAGATGCAATCTTATAAAAAGAATGTCGGATACAAAAAAGCTCCTATTTCTAGGAGCTAACGAATTTAGGAGCGAGTAGGCGTTTCATGACATTTTCGAATATGATTTTCCTGCACCATGAACTGAACTTTCACTTCGCCACGAAATACGTTTAAAGACGGATAGCCAATCGTGTCAACCGTCATCGGTTCACCAAGTTTTTTAAACTCTTCAGCATAACGGAACATGATGATTGATACTTTATCTTTGCTCTCAAGTTTAAGATGATTACTTTCGCTTCCCATGTAGTGGGCTTTCTTGCCTTCGAAAGATTCTAGCTTGAGAACCGGTTTTGAAAAACCTTGTCCGAAAGGACGTAGTGTATCCAACTCATCCGTGTAATCGATGGTGAGGTCTTTTGTATTCACAATAGCATCAATCACCAGTTTCGGTTCCAAGTCTTCCTGTTTGAGTTGGGCGCTTGCTGTCTCGTTGATTCGTTCACGAAGCTCATCAATCTTGTTGATGTCAACGGACATCCCACATGCTCCGGCATGACCACCGAATTTGAGCAAAGCGTCTTTATTCGCATGCAAAGCATTGTTGATGTGGAACCCGTCAATTGAACGTCCGGAACCTTTCGCAATACCGTTATGCTCTGTCAGTACGATGGCGGGGCGATAGAACTTTTCTTTGATACGTCCTGCCACCAACCCGACAATACCCTCGTGAAACGAAGGGTTGTATAAGACATAAACGGTCTGCTCTCCCATTTTCTCAATCATTTGCATCGCAATTTCTTCTTGCTCAGCAGTGATTTCTTTTCGTTGAGCGTTTAGTGAAATCAGTTCATCCACCAATTTCTCCATTTCTTCCTCATCTTCAGAGAGGAACAGGTCTACAGCGAGGTCGATATCCCCAATCAATCGACTCGGGGCATTGACCATCGGGACAAACAAGAATCCGAATGTCTCTTCATTAATCGTGGATGCGCCGGTCTTCTCCACAAGTTTGGCGAAAGCAGGTCGTTTCCCTGACTTGACTCGTTTCAAAGCCTCTTTTACAAAGATGCGATTCTCGTCCATGAGTGGCATGACATCACCGATTGTTGCCATGCCGACGATATCGATGAGGTCTTCCACATAGTCCAATTCCAAATCCATTTCATAATATAACGCCATCATGAATTTATAGATGACCGTTGCGCCACAAATTCCTTTGAACGGATACTCATCCCCTGGTCGTTTTGGATTGATGATGGCTTCGGCATTCGGCATTTTTCCTGACGGGTCAGGGTCGTGGTGGTCGGTTACGACAACTCGAATCCCCTTCTTCACAGCATACTCGATTCCCTCGTATGCCACGATACCATTGTCTACCGTCACAATTAGGTCAACATCAGGATAGCGTTCCAATAGGTCATCCATCCCTGAAACATTTAACCCATATCCATGCTTGAAACGATTATTGATGAAGTAGTTCACATTCGCCCCTGCATGTCTCAATCCGAGCACTCCAATCGAGGTGGCAGATGCGCCATCTGCATCATAATCCCCATAGATGACAATGTTCAGCTCTCTATTGATAGCATCCTGTACAATCTCGACAGCCTTCTCCATATCCATCATCAGATACGGGGAATGAACTTTCATCGGGTCATTGTCAAAGAAATCTTCAATAGCAGTCACGGTGGTGAAACCACGGTTGTAAAGAATCTCGACGACGCTCTTCGACAGATGACGAAGTTCTTTTGAGGACTGCAAAGCTTTCAGCTCCTCGATTCGTTGAGGCGTCTCACTCGGTCGAACCCATAGCACGTTTTTCATATAAAACATCTCCTTTTTCAAATTAATGGTGTCAAAACTGAACGACACACCTGTATTGACTGATTGGTATATCTTATTCAGCCCGGCGTGTCGTTATGAGATTTATACGTAGAAATATATTGTGGTCGCTGTCAGAACAATGACGAGAATAGACACGAGGGCATCATGCTTCCCTGTTTTGAGATTCGCCACGTTAAATGATTTTCTGATAAAAGGATACAATAGCGGGATGCCGGACACGGTGCTCATATCAAGCAAGAGGTGACTAGCGAATCCCACACTGATGCCAATTGCAAATTGAGCATACAAAAAAGCAACCATGCCGGTCATTGAAAATGTTGGGATAAGAATCAGAATGCTCACTAAAATCAGTGCGAGCAACGAATGTGTTGCGCCCCGATGCCCGAAAAGCTTGTTGATGACCCAAGCGATTGGGAAGAAGATGCGTCCTAGCCTGCTCTTTGGATGGTCAATGTCGGGCAATAGACCTCCGATATACCCTCCAATCATCATCGGTGCTACGGCGATGAGAGTGTTTCCGCTTTGGATGTCTTTTGAATATAGCGCTGTCGCAGTAATGATTCCTGCGCACGTACCTGCAATCTTATGGGCACGATGCTTCATTGGCGCCCCCTCCTTCCTAGATGTGCTATATAGACATGGTATGCGGATGTTCAAAATTATATTGACTAAATAATATTATAATTATTGACTATAGTCAAAAATTGATGCGTCTATCTTTTATGGACATAAAAAAGAGCCTATCAAGGCTCTCGTCATGCATGTCGAATCGTTTGAACCACTCGTTGGAAACGAGTTGGATATTTCTCACGTAATCGTTTTTCGATAGTGTCTCTCGCCATCTTCTGAAAAATCTTCTCATCCCGACGACTCACTTGAGCTTCACGTGCTTTCTCAATTTCCTCATCCAGATGATTCTTCAATTCCTCATCCCAAATCCGCAAAAATTCTTCTTCACTTATAAGGGTCTCATTTTCAGTGTCCCAATGCTCGATGCCGGTCGCTTCTTCAATTTGTTTCACCACGGGTCCTTCTATCAATTGCAACCCTGCCAAATCCCAGAACAAGGCACGACCATCTTGTAAAACCATCGTTTCCCATGCCGAATCGTTAAGGGCGAAAATATCCTCCACAGATACTTGCAACACTTCTGCGAGTTTTAGCGCTACATCGATTCGAGGGTTCTGTTCCCCCTTCATGATGACATTCAGCGTTTGTCGGGAAAGACCAGTCTCTTTCACTAGCTTTGAAGCAGTCATTCTTTTATTTTTCATGATTTCTCGGAGCTTTAATCGTACAGGGGGCTCTTTTGATTCAATTCGGTATCCCATCTCATGTAAAAGTTCTAAACGTGATTCCATCATCTTTTCTGCCACCTCCATCTATGTGCACATATAGTACTTTAGGTCTACTGTAAGCCAGTTTGACGACGATTGTCAAATTTAATTGACAGAAAAAAGAGAAAGTGAGTCAAAACACTTTCTCCCTCTCTATATATTTTTTCACTTCATCGATTAAACAGCAACCGTTGCTTTGATTAATCCATTTAACTTATCCATTGCATTGCGAAGGACAGTCTCTTCATTCCCTGAGGCATCGATTTCAACAAATGAATGTCCTGGATACAAGAATGGTAGTGCCCGATAGCCTTCTCGAACCGATTCATGATAGGTGAATGGCTTTTCATCAAAATGGTTAATTTCTCGATTTGAATTCGAATGGATTCGTTCGATTCCGAGCGCCGGTTCGATGTCGAGATATAGGGTCAAGTCAGGAAGAACACCTTGAATTGCCACTCTATTAATCTCAAACACCTCTGAGACGCCCATCCCGCCCACGATTCCTTGGTACACCAATGAGCTATGAATATAGCGGTCACAGATGACGATAGCCCCACGTTCAAGTGCAGGCAACACCTTCTTTAGTAGATGTTCTCGTCTTGCGGCGGCAAATAGCAACGCATTCGTCGTCGAATCAAGCTCTTTTCCCATAATGAGTCCACGAATTGCTTCCGCCTCTGGAACGCCACCAGGCTCTCGTGTACACACCACTTCTACACCTAACTTTTCTAATTCTTCTTTCATCCGTTTAGAAAGGGTAGTCTTACCACTTCCTTCGCCACCCTCCAACGTGATGAACAATCCTTTTTGTTCGTTCATTTCTCAAATCATCTCCTTTTTGTTTTAACGTTCGAACGGCACATAGTCCCATTCGTCGTACTTATATACTTTGTAGACGCCGATAATTTTCCCGTTTTGAATTCTAACACCGTTCAGACATCCGGAGCCTCCTGCCCCGCCATCGATGCCGAACAGATTTCCTTCCTTGTTCACCCAGATTGGTGTGTCGTGCAAAGGGAGATGGTATGCACTTGTGTGCCCAAATAGAATTCGCTTCCCGGTATCGTTCGGACGAAGATAGAAATCCTGACGAATCCATAAATACTCCTGTGGTAGCGTCGAAGATTTCCAATCTTTAGAATGTGATTTGACTCCTGCATGGACAAACAGATAGCCATCCATCTCGATAGTGAGCGGGAGTGCTCGTAAAAAATCAATCAGCTCAGGGTACATCATCAAGATGTCTTGTGCAATTTTTTCAGGAGTGTAGCGCAATGATACGTTGAATCCGATGTCGTTACCTCCATAAAATGATTGAACGGTCTCCCTTCCACCTTGACCAAAATACCAATCTGGCTCAGCCGAAGGGTCATCCAGAAAATCTAAAAACATCTGGTCATGATTGCCTTTGACTGCAATCGCCCTTCCGCTTTCTACGAATTCTTTGACTAGCTTGATGACTTGAAGTGAATCTTTCCCCCGGTCACAGTAATCACCAAGGAGTAGCATCACTTCATTCTCTTCAACTTGTTTTATCAAGGTCTCAAGCAAATCGAATCTTCCATGAATGTCTGACAGAACGATGACATCCTGTTTTTTAATCTCTAGATGGTGACCCATTGGTAGTCACTCCTTTCATTTTTTTATTGCTTATCCTATACAGATGCGGGAGTTAATACAAATCCATCATGAAGGATTGAACCGTTTTTAGGTTTATTCCCCTCTTCCCTGCATAAGATAAATCAGAAAAGGAGGGGATGAATTATGAGAACGAGAAAACTATTAATGGGGATGCTATCTTTTGCATCCGCCTTCATGTTGAGCTCCACATTCGCCAGTGCTAGTGGTGGGCAGATGGGGATACCGAAAGACCTTTGGGGAGCACTTACGAATTTCTATCAAGAATATACGATTTTTGTTTATGGGGTCGTAGCGTTTGGTGTGCTTTCTGGTATCCTTGCTTTCATTATCCTATTTATGCAGTTGGGTGCGACTGGCTCTAACCCTCATGCACGAACGTTCATTATGTTCGAGTTATGTATGGTTGGGTTCTGTACAGCGATGTTAGGTGGCTTTCCGATTGTCATGGAAATCTATTTCAACATGTTTCTATAATCAAAAAAAGACCTCATTGAGGTCTTTTTTATTGCTCTTTGAAGTCGGCGATAGCTGTCTGAGCAAGCATGGGCTTATCTTTTGCCGTCCCTGGTTCAGGTTTGATAAATCGCAAGAAGGTACCCTTTTCACCGAATGGGTTTTGAATACGGTCTGAAGTCGTAAGGACAAATCGTTCGACTTCGGTACCGTTCGTCACGACAACACCTGAGTCAAGCGCTGTATAGTCATCTTCTGCCAATACGATTAAAATCGGCGGTTGTTCGACATCTACATAGAATTTTCGCCAAGCATTCGTCGTGAAGAGAGGTTCCATCTTTTGAATCCTATCTTTAAACTGAATAAAGGCTTCTCCGCTACGGACGACCTCCCCTACGACATATTTCTTCTCGAACCCGAACTTGTATGAGAACTCGAAAGCCGGAACAATGTTGTTTCCTCCTGCTCGCATAGTCGGGTTTTTCTTAAAATGCTCGACACGGTCTGGGATGGAGTCCATCAGTTGCAGGTAAAAATCAGTAATCATGAGGTCTCGTGCCACATTTTCAGACCCCTTGATATTCACATGCGAGAACCAATCGCTAGTGTCTTCATTTGTGAAGTGAGAAACGATATATTTGCCACCAAAGTCTAAGCAATAAATCATCAAGGCATCCGGCTCTAGGCGTTCCGTTTCAACCTGCCCCAACGAGAACACGTTGATAAGTCGGTATTGAACAAGCTTCTCCAAGCGGTTCTTGATGCTCTGATAGTTGTCCTCTGCATTGAAGAACTTTTGAATCTGCAATGCTGTTGCAAAAGTATGCTTGAACAAGAAATGTACAATCTTGATGTCTCGCTCAGTGAGTGTGCCATCGACTTTCATCTTGATGACGGAATTCTTAGAAACACTTGTCACGGCGAACGGATATCGAAACGTTTGTCGGTAATCATTCGGAATCTTTGAAATGTTTCCTTCATCTTTTTGTTTTACATAATTGAAACTCATCTATAATCCCCTCCTTGTTTGAAAAGAGGCAAGGGACAAGTTGTCCCTCACCACCTCGTTCCGATTCGCCTTACAAGATTTCTTCTTCTTGTTCTTCAGGAAGAACACGAAGGATTTTACCACGGACTTTACCTTCTTCGTTCGCCACCTTCGTGATACGGAATTGAACTTTCATACCCATATCAATTTCCACATCTTCCGGAGTCGGGCAAAGTGCATCAAGGTTAGGTGCGATGCAAACGAATACACCGAACGGCTTGATGTTACGAATCGTACCGACAACGACCTGGTCACGTTCGAACATGTCTAGGCTCACAACCGTATCAGACTTGTACTTCTGTGCCGCCTCTGCAAAGAGGTTTCCGTTTTGATTGACACGAAGCAACTTGATTTCGACTTCGTCTCCCTTTTGCATCACTTCAGAGATAGTCGTATAGTCTTCAGAGAAGTGTTTGTTTTGGAGCAAGAATGAGATGCCATCGACTTGTACGTATGCACCGAACTTAGTGAAAGTCTTGATTCGAGCAATCACCGTTTCGCCTGTAGCCATGCGTTCAAGTAACTTCGCTCGCTGTTCTTCAAGTAGCATCTTACGTGAGCAAATGACTAGCCCGTCTTCACGAATTTCTTTGACAACAACACGAATTTTCTTCCCAACATATTTGACCAATGAGTTCTTAACTGGGCGAATGTCGAATTCTTCACGTGGAACATATGCGACCACTCCGTCGAAATCGAGCATCAATACATCTGTGTCAAGCTCTGCATCATTCTTTGTCATGCGAATCGTCGATACGAGCGGACGACCTTCCGCCATAAATTTCTCGAACTTTTCTAGTACTTCTGTATTTTTTTCCATTTTAAATTCCCCCTTTAAGGTTTTACTTTTTAAATAATCTTTTGACGGAACCGAAAAGCTTGCCCCCATCTAAGGATGGCTCATTCTCTACTCGCTTGGCACTTGCCCCCCCATTAATCACCTGAGGTCTTGGTGGTGCGAGTGTCACGAACTGACCATTCTTGGATACAAACCCCTCATCCGCTTTTGTCCATTTGGATTTCTTATCATAGGCGTCTTCATCCTGAAATATTTCGCTTATTGGTTCTAGGGTGGTTCTATGTGGTTCTATCACGGGTTGGATGTCGATTGGGGTGACTGGTGACGTCATTTCTGTATCCATATCTACGCTAATCGAGACGGAAGGTTGTTCGACATCCTGCTGAGCAACCTCGACATTCGATTCATCCTCCTCCGCTTCTGAAGTGATGAGAAAGGTCTGTTCCTCTGTATACATCATTGTCTCGTTTTTTAATGATGTCGTTTCTTTATGAACGACATTTAAAGGGGCAGTATCCTCTTCGTCGTCCAGAATAAGAATTGTTGGTTCGTTACGAGTATTCTTTGTTGGCTTTGGTGCAGGTGGTGTCGCAAATGGGTCAAAATCGTCACCATCATCAACAATGAACGGAGTATCGCTAGAAGCTTTCGGCTCCACGGATTGATTCGTATCAACTTCATGTTTCACATGAAATGAGTCTTCTGGTTCCACGTGAAACAAAACGGATTTCTGATGTTCCACATGAAACGAATCAGGCGTTTCAATGGTTTCCTCTTCTTCTACGTCGAGCAGAATGAAGTTGCTATCTGTCTCAGATTCAAAATTTAATTCACTCGACATTCCTTCCGCATCAAGAGCGTCCATAGATTCCTTGATTTTTGCCCACAGGACAGGATTCCGAACGGGTTTGTCTATGACTGCAAAAGCGCCATGCTTCAAAGGACTTCTTTCTGAGTATCGGTGGTGAAGTGAGATGACCTTCAGTCTCGGATGTTTCGTCAAAATGGACACTATGTGTTCATTGTGGTCTTTTTCTGAGAAGGTACTGGACAACAGAAGAATCGACGGCTCGTAATCCAGATACTTCTCCAAGTCTGACGCATTGTGGGCAATGTATAAGTTGTCTGTTCTGTCATGAGTTGGACTGTCATTGATTGCACGCTTCAATAAGGATGTGATGGTTTCACGTTCCTCGGCTAATAAAATGGCATACTTTTTCATATCGCTACCTCCTTTTTTTCTGGCTCCCCAAATAGGAGAGACGCTTCATCTAGCGTTATTCTAATCATCTGAACAATCTTTAATACCTGCATACGTCCGAAGCATAGTTTGAAGAAGTTGCACTCACGCAACTTTCCCGAAACATAAACCGATAGACTGCATTGAAAAACCAGCCTGTTGACTACAATCCGTTTGGAAGAATTTTTTTCATAGATAGACACGGGTAAATTTGATTTTGACTATAGTCAAAAATTATAATTGGTTTAACGTTAATGAGGAGTGGATGCAGATGAATGAGATGATTGGAAAGGCGAAGCACGCCGGACAGGACAATTCTTTTATGGTTCGATTCGAAATCAAAAAAGTTATGTATATGAACGCTAGTTCCAAATATGCCATTGTCAAAGCAAAACTCATGTCGAGCAACAAGACCGGTGAACCTTTACCAAAAGAAATGACAGTACAAGGGAAAATGGTTTCTCCATTCGTGGGTGACGTTTATGAAGGAGAGGGGATGATTTCAGTCCACCCTACGTTCGGTCGCTTCATCGAATTGACAGAAGTGCCTACTTCAACACTTCCACAAGTCGAATCTCAAGTGATTGATTTTATTAAACGAAAAATCAAAGGTGTTGGGAAGAAAAAGGCTGAGCGCATTGTCAAAACGCTAGGTGTCGATGCGATTTCAAAAATCTCTGAAGACCATAAGGTGTTGTTGGAATGTGGATTTACGGAACTGACGGCATTGAGCATCCATGAGAAACTTTCGGGACATCGTGAGTTCGAATTGTTGGTAGAGTTCCTTCAAAACCTTGCGTTAGAGTCGAATATAGCAAGCCCGATTTACAATCAGTTAAAGAGAGATTGTGTGAAAAAGATTAAGAGCAATCCATACATTATCTGCCCAATCAACACATTGAACTTCATGGATGCAGAAAAAGTGGCATATGCTCTCGGATTATCCCCAGAGAATCGCAACAGATATCGAGAAGCGCTATTATATTACATTTCTTATCGTATGGAACGCTATGGAGACATCTGTGTGCCAAAAGATGACATGATTGAAGATTTTATGTCAGGGGCATTCCTTTCTAAAGTGAGTCCTTATAATGATGGAAACCGAGTAGAAAAGGTTGAGGTCGAAGCGCTACTGCAAGAACTAGTTAATGAACGATTCTTGATTACGGAGGATTCTGTTGAGAACGGAAAGTCTTATGTCTATGACCCGGGCTATTATCACATCGAGGAGAACATCATAAAGAAACTCATCGAAATCAAGGAAGGTTTTATCAACCCTTTTGCTGAACGTAAACAAATCGATGACTTCTTGACTGAATACGAATCAAAATTCCTTACATTAGCTACGAGACAGCGTGAAGCAGTCTATATGGCGCTAGAGAATCGATTCTCGATTCTAACAGGGGGTCCAGGCACCGGAAAAACACAAACCACGAATACGATTGTGAAATGTATCGAAGCGATTAATCCATCAGCTAGAATTCGGCTATTGGCTCCAACAGGGAAAGCATCTAAACGAATGACGGAACTTTCAGGTAAAAAAGCTGAAACGATTCACCGTAGTCTCGGGATGAAAGGGTTTGGTCATGCCGAAGAACTCACTCCTATCACAGAGGACTTTGCAATCATCGATGAAAGTTCAATGATAGATGCCTATTTGTTCTCAAAACTTCTTCAGAACATCTCTCATAAAACCCGACTCATTTTTGTAGGGGATGTAAACCAACTACCCTCCGTCGGTCCGGGATTAGTGCTACGTGACCTGATTGAGAGTAAAAAAATCCCTTGTGTTGAATTGAACGAGATTTTTAGACAGGCGGCACAATCACAAATCGTGACGAATGCCCATGCCATCATAAAAGGTCTCACGACAAAGGATGCGGACGGCATGACGTTTGATTCGAAAAGGGGCGATTCTTACTTTATTCAGCGCTCAGATACTCGACAAATCCAACGTGACGTTATCGAGTCTATGCATCGCTTTATGAAGAAAGGGTTTAAGATGCAAGACATTCTCATTCTTTCAGCTATGAGAGGTGGGGATTTAGGTGTGGAAGAATTGAACCGTTTGATTCAATATGAGTTCAATCCGCCGACAGAATATATCGACATCGTGAAGCCTGACGGGATGATTCTACGGGTGGGTGACCGTGTCATGCAAATGGAAAACAATTACGACCTAGATGTTTTCAATGGTGATATCGGTACGATTTTGAGCATCTTTGTGCGCAGGTCTTCAGGAAAGGAAGAGACTGTCATCGAAGTCGAATTTCCAGATAAAGAAGAATCGGTTGAATATGTAGACAAGACGATTGAACAATTGGAATTAGCATATGCCATTACGATTCACAAATCACAAGGGAGCGAAGCCCCAATCGTCATCATTCCCGTACATCCGACACAAGAAAAGATGTTGGATAAAAATTTGGTGTATACCGCTTATACACGAGCGAAGCAGGTAGCCATCATGTTCGGAGATGAGGAGTTGTTAAATCGAAGTGTCAAGCGAATCAATACGAATGACAGGCACTCATTGATTCGAGAAAAGATTGTAGCAAACCTATAGAAAAGACTGTTCTACGGTCTTTTTTTTGTTTTATAGTCAAAATTTATTTGTGATAATAAAGCATTATGGATACAATTAAAATGACACAAATAAATAAAATAGGGGAGTGAACACTCTGAAGAGCTAATAGCGTGACATTATATAGCGAGATATGGAGTATTGTGATAATTCGTATCAGTAAAATGCCTGTTTTTACTTATTTTCTGATTGAATCAGTTATTTGTATCACAATGTGGCGAGAATTGAGTTTCTTAAATAATTATGAATGATTCTAGTCAGATTGACGGAACATTTATGATTCGTGAGAACATGCATAGGATAAGCACATCTTTGGGATAACCCCAATAGTCATAATCAAAAGGAGTTGTTGTAATGAGTCGTAAAAAAGCAATCTTGATTGCAGAGAAGCCGAGTCAAATGCTACAGATTCAGGAGGTCTATAATGCAAATCGAACAAAAATCCCATATGATGTGGAATTCACAACTTTCGCAGGTCATGTGATGGGGTTGGTCGAACCGTCTGCTTACAATCCTGAATGGGAGAAATGGGATAAGGCGCATCTTCCGATGATGCCAGAACAGTTCATCTATCGCCCGACCCGTGACAAGGTCAAAATGTATAAGGATGTCAAAACACTCGTGAAGAATGGGGGACATGATTTTGTCATCGTCGCAACCGACCCGGGACGTGAAGGAGAACTTATCGCTTGGGCGTTCTTAGAAGAGGTGAGCGTGAAGATTCCCGTTCGACGTCTCTGGTTCAAAGATATGACTGAAGGCAAATTGTTAGAAGCTCTTCAGAATCTTCGTAAGTATGATGCACTTTTGAACGGATTGAAAGAAGCAAGCTTCAATCGTGCTCAGATGGACTGGCTCATTGGCATGAATTTTTCCAGAGCATATGGACTGACGACAGGGAAAAACGCACCATTGGGGCGGGTCATGACACCGACACTGAAGATTGTTGTTGACCGAGAGTTAGAGCTCCGTAACTTTGTGCCGAAACCATTCTGGGAGATTGAAGCGGATTTCGGGAAATACAAAGGCATCTATTTTGATACCGAAGGGAATTCTCAATTCCTGAACAAATCAAAGGCTGAGACGTTAATCCCTCAATTCGGTTCTACAGGTAAAATCATTGAAGTTACAAAAAAGAAAGAAATGAAATATGCTCCAGAACTGCATAGTCTTCCGAATTTACAGAACGAATGTAACCGCCTGTTTGGATACACGATGTCGGAAACGCTCGCTGTGGCACAATCATTGTACGAGAAGAAACTTTTGTCATACCCACGAACAGATTCTGCTTTCTTGACCGAGGCGCTTGCAAAAGAATTCTCGAAAATGTTGAAACCGCTCACGATGCTTCCTGGTCTGGAATCTGAAGCGAAAGATGTCATGTCGGATTCGACGTTGTTGGCGAAGGTCGGCAAAAATAAAAAATATGTGAATGACGCAAAAGTTACAGACCACTATGCAATCACTCCAACTGGTGTGGTTCCTGACTTAGGGAAACTAACGAAAGAGGAAGTGAATGTGTATATGACGGTCGCCCGTCGTTTCTTAGCTATTTTCTTGCCTCCGATGGAGACGCAAAAGACGAGTATTGTCACAGAGGCGAATGGACACAAGTTCAAGACGAACGGTAGCCTTCTTCAAGACCTCGGATTTATGCGCTTGTATCCTATGAATTCAAAGGACACGCTCTTACCGAATGTTAAGAAAGGGGAGGAATTTGACCTGGTCAACTCTCGTCTCATTGAGAAGAAGACAAGTCCGCCTCCTCGTTACAATGACGCTACCTTGAACGCCATTATGGAGAATGTTTCACGACTCATTGAAGATGATGAGATGAAAGAGGTCATCAAAGAAGCCAATGGCATCGGCACACCGGCAACTCGTGGCGGCATCGTTGACAAGCTCGTTGAGAAGAAAATGATTGAGCGGAAGAAAAAATCGTTTTATGCAACCGATTATGGAATCAGTATAATCGAAGGTATCGGGGACATGGACATCGCTTCGCCAATGTTGACCGCTCATTGGGAAAACAAGTTGAGCGAGATGGAGAAAGGGAACTATAGCCCTTCCGATTTTGATAAAGAAATGCGGGCTTATATTTCCGATATGGTGAATAAGTTAAAATCATTGAAGGTAAGCCTTTCTAGTGACAAGCCCTCATTAGGAGAATGTCCAAAGTGCGGGTCGAAAGTTGTCGATGGAAAAGACTATTATTTATGTGAGAAATATAAGAACCCATGTGACTTCATTGTGGGTCATATCGTTTGGGGAGCTAAAGTCTCAAAAACAGAGCTCAAAAAGATTTTGAGCGGAAAAGAGACGAAAGTGATGGAATTCGACAATAAGAAGAAACAATGGAAAGCAACACTACTGTATGATAAGAAGAAGGGTGCATTGAGTTTCGGCAATGGCTCGAAAGGCACGCAGAAATCCCCGAGCGGGAGCAAGGCGACGTCCTTAGGGACATGCCCGAAATGTAAGGGTAAGGTCTTGGAACGTGACAAGTTTTATTCATGTGAAAACAATCCTGGTTCATGCGGCACAATCATCTGGAAAGAGATGAGTGGAGCGACCATTACCAAAGAGGATGTCAAACTCCTGTTGAAAGGACAGCCGACAGAGGTGAAATCGTTTACGTGGCGGTCTGGAAAAACAGGTAACGCATCGTTGAGGTTGGGTGACAAAATCGAATACATTTTCAATTAAAAAGAGGGACTCTAGTCCCTCTTTTGTTCGTTGTCCTTATAAAAAAGGAATTTTTGAAATACCATAAGGAAGTGAAATTCTGAAGGTAGTCTGTCGATTGATATAAACATAAATCAAAGGAGATGATTATGATGAAAAAGGATAAATGGTTACTTGTAGGAGGTGGAATCTTCTTAAGCGTCTGCATCGTTGGCACGGCTTTATTCATGATGTCTGATGTATTCGGAACGAACCCTGTGAAAGAAGCTCCACAAGAGAAGGTAGTGAATTCCGTCACGAATCAGAGTGATAAGTCAGGAGAAAAAGAGGCAAACGCTCAGGGTGTACGAGAAACCATAGCTACCTCGTATTTAAAGCGTGTTACTCCTGTAGGATACGGGACGAAAGAGTTCCCATTGGAACAATCGGGGACGTTGAAGGAATCTTTATTGAAATATGCAGAATCGGGAGAAGTAGACGCTATCCTATCGGAGATGGAAAAGTACCTTGCTTCAAATCGATTCAGTGAAGAAAAGAATCTGGAAATCGCAGGAGTGTATGCAGATGCCACATTCGCCAGAGGACTTGTGGGCAAGAAAACATCAGAAATTAAGAAGGTGTTGCCGACTGGGTTCAAGACACCTGAGATGTTGGCGATAGTGCCACTTTTCTTGCCAGAAGAAATGCGCCGGACGCTTTATAAAGATTCAGAGTCATTAACACCGTTGAACCCGGGTCCTTGGAGAATTCAAGACAAATGGATGATTCAATCACCAGAAGATGCTGAAAAAGATGAAGTATATCAAGAAAATAGTGTGGCTGTCAGTATGTTTAACGTATTGGATGGATTGCATCAAATCCATGTCGTTGAGTTGATTCGTGAAGAAGAGCCGAATGTAAAAGTACGTGCATACGTAGGGGAATATATGAATGGGAAGCTAGTGTTGTATGGATATTATGTTCCGGACGGTATAAACCATTACTATCAGAACGTGGCATATTTTGAAGAAATTGAAGAGTTGTACCTGAAACCGAATGACGAGTATCAACAAGAACAGGCACAACAGGATGCTGAGAATGGAGAAATTCCAGAAGCGGTGCTTAAAGCATTTTTGAATCCAACAGAGTGAGAGAGGGGAGACCCTCTCTTTTTTGTATTTCCGTATAAAGCATCATTCATGAATATACCTTTAAGCCATTAAATAGGATAGCAAGAACTGACCATTGAGTGTTAGGTAAAAAAAATTAAAAGGAGTGATGTGAATGAAAACATCCGTTGAAACAGCTTTAAAATCGGAAACGCTAAAAATGTTAGGAAGTAATATCGTTGGCGTAATGATTGCGTTGACCGGAATCCAACTCACTGCGCTTGTCGTGTCGTTCATGATGAAAGAAAGTATCATGTTCGTGCACCTGACTACGTTTGTGACAAGTTTGATTGCTTTCACGGTTTTGAAAGACCATGCCGGAGAAAAGGAAAAAGAATTCGGAGCATCGTTGCTAAAAGCAAGCATCTTGATTGCTGTAATGGCAATTGTCAGTCATTTTTTCTTATCTGGCTTGAATAAGGTGGGGAATGAGGAATTGAGAAGCTCAATTACCACGGTGATGATGCTTGTGAACATATTCTTATTTGTTTCCTCATTCGGGTTATGGCGTCAAGAATCGGTTAAGGAGATGTTTGAGACGTACTTGTCTACCAAACTGCTAGACCTCTTCGAAACGGAGACTGTCGTTCAGGATGGTGACGCCGTTATCGGGAAAGACATTGATGATAAAAAGCCGATAGTCGTACCGTTAAAAGACCGTTATCTGCATATGCTCGTACTAGGTCCGACTGGTTCAGGTAAAACATCGCAAACTATCATCCCAATGATTAATAAAGACATGCAAGTGCCTGAAATCGGAATTACGGTAATCGAACCTAAAGGTGACCTTGCAGAAAAGATTTGGGCAATGGCGAAACATTACGGTCGAGAAGTTCAATACTTCAACCCGATTTTACCGGATTGCCCGTATTTCAACCCTCTCTATGGGGACGAGGGAGATGTGATTGAAAACATGGCGATGACATTTAAAATGTTAAACCCGGATTCGCCACAATTCTTCCTTGATATGAACGAAAACCTTGTTCGAAAATCTCTGAAAGTTCTGAAACGACTGTATGGAAATGATGCGACCTTGTTGCAATTGGACAGCCTCATTCACAACACGGGCGGAGCGGGAGAGAAAATGGTGATGGAGTTCTCTCGTGTTAGTTCTCCGAACGAAACGATTCAAAAGGAAAACTCGGACATCGCATTGTGGTTCATGCAAGATTACTTTACAGGTGCGAAAGGAACAAAAACTGCAACTAAGACTTATGAACACTGTTCGGGAATCCGCTCACAGGTGGCAAAATTGACATCAAATGAATATCTCCGTCGTGTCTTAAATCCACCACCAGGGCGGGGGAGTGACGTTGATTTTGATGCGGCGCTTGAAAACGGTACAGTCATCACGATTGCGACAGCTCAAGGTAAACTTCGTGAGCTAGGGAGATTCCTTGGTTTCTTCATCATCCTACAGCTTCAGTCTGCGGTCTTCCGTCGTCCAGGCAATGAGTTTACACGTAAAGGGAACATGCTCTACATCGACGAATTCCAAGTCTATGCAAACCCTGGGTTCGAAGATATGCTCACGCAAGGACGCTCTTATCGTGTGGCATCGCACCTTGCGACTCAATCACGAGCTTTAATCGGTCGTGGCGGTCAGTCTGGAAAAGACTTCTTGGAAGTTGTGTCCACGAACTGTCGTAATGTTGTCGTGTACCCGGGTGGGTCAAATGCGGATGACCAATATTTTGAGAAATACTTCGGTGAAATCGAAGAAACCAGAATCGACAAAGGCATCTCACGCAAAAAGTTCAGCTTGTTCCATTCGGGTGGGGCAAAGACTGAGACCAGTCGAGAAGTTAAAGAGAAGAAGGCACGATTCTCCGCTACCGAGATTCATTTCCGTCCATTCGGTCAGGTCACACATGCATTGATGAAAAACAATAGTGTACAACCTCCAGGAGTCAGCTTAATTGAATATATTCCTAAAGAATTGAATCAATTATTGGATGAAATGGTGATGGAGTACAATGAGGAACAAGCTGAGAGAAGAGAAAAAATGCTCCAACTAGCGGGATTCGGAACTCCGGTGCCGGTACCCGCTAAGAATATCCCGACATTCGAGGACGAGCATATGTCAGTACAAGACCCGCTCTCGGGTGAGCAGTATGACGTTTTCACGCCTCCAGTGACACCTCCTACTCCTAAACCGAAACGTCAGGAGAGTGATGGCATTTTCTTCGAAGAAGGAGAAGATGTGCCGAAAAAGGCGAATGCGCCTGTTGCGGATGAAACGACATATAATCATCCGGGCGCTTCAACCATTGGACAGCCAGATATTTTCTTCAACGAAGACAACGATGTCTTATAAAAAAAGGAGTTCCTCATTTGAGGAACTCCTTTTAGTGATGATTAATATTAGGCTGAAGTCTCGATAACCCCAAAGTCTCCGTCTTTTCGTGTGTAAAGCAAACAGATAGTCCCGTCCATATCTGCGTTTGCAAAAATGAACTGCTGATGACCAAGTAGGTTCATCTGAAGAACGGCTTCTTTTTCAGACATCGGCTTCATGTCAAAACGTTTTCGTTTTGTGACTTGTACATCCTGCTCCATGCCTTCGTCCAATGGGGACATCGGTTGATGATGCTTGAGTCCTTCTTTCTTGAATTCACGAGCTAATTTATCATTGTCTCGCAAGCGTTTTTTCAATTTCTTTGCCAATCGAGGGAAGAACACGTAAACATCTTCACCGGTTTCTTCTAAGCGAACAACATCATTGTTGTGGTAAAACAATACGGTTGCCTTCATAATTGGTGACGCCTCAATCGTGACGGTGACTGCCTTGTCTTCTGGAAGCACATCAGTTAGAAACTGTAGCTCTTTCTCAACAAGTTCTTTTAACCCCACGGTCAAATCAATCTTTTTACCAGTAATGACTAGATTCATATCGAATCATCCCCCTTCTCTTTCTATGGTATAATCATATTGTTTTTATTTGACTATTGTCAAATAATGATATGTCTACCTTGTCCTTATTCTATTCATGCTTTGTATGCTTTAGTCATGGTCAAACAAGTTTGAGATATATGGCATTTATTTTGACTATAGTGCAAATAATAAGTATCAATATGAATAAAAAAGGGATATACTTATACTATCAGCTTATGCGGAAGGGTGATTAAAAGTGAAATTTATTTACTTTGGAGACAAGCACGAGCGGGTCGATGTGCCGGAAAACCGGACAGATGATTATCACGCAAGTGTGAATGCGAAAACGGAAGAAATCAAGGCGTTAGGTAAGAAGCACAATGTCAAAGCCTTCTTGCAACCAGGAGATTTCTTGGATAAACCGAAGGTGCCATACGACTTCATCGGCGACTTGGTGAAAAGGTGGAGTACCGTCGATATCTTCTCGACATTAGGGTCTCTTATGCTAGGCAAACTAACTCCGGAAGATGTTGCGAAGGAGTTTGAATCGTGGACACCTATTCTCGGAGCCGTCGGGAACCATGAGCTGTTCGGGGAATCGTTGAAAAGCTATCCCAAAACGACACTTGCTTTCTTGGAGAAAATCGGATTCATGCATTTTCCTACGAAAGAGAAGCCGTTCATTTTTACAGATGAAGAGGGTCTTCGGGTCGCCGTCACTGCTACAAGCTATGATATTGGGATGGATAGTGACGAGCGTTTGTCTGACTATATCATTGAAGAGAAAGCCGGAGACATTCATATTCATATCGTACATGGTTATTTGACGAACAAGGATATGGGAGATATGTTCCCGCATACGGTATTGGACAAAATTGCGAAGAAGACAAAGGCTGACCTGACTATCTCGGGGCATGACCACATCGGTTTCCCACTGACGGAAGTTGATGGAAAGTTCTTCGTAAATCCTGGTTCGCCGGTGCGTATGAAGAATGATAAGAAAGAAATGAAACGGCGTCCCAAGGTATTGTTAATTGAAGCTACGAAGGAAAAGGGCATTTCCGTCAAGACCATCTATTTAAAATCTGCACAGGTTGGAGAAGATATTCTCTCACGTGAGAAGATTGAGATGCGAGACGCCAGAAATGCTCAAATGGAAGAAATCAAATCCATCGTAAACAAGGCGCAACTAAAGGGCGGTACCAATATCAAGGATATCATCCGTGAAATCGCCGGAAACAAACACCTTGATGAGAAAACGATTGATGAGGCTATCGATAGAGTATCTGCGAAGATGGATGCCATTCAAAAAGTGACAAAGCCCGCTCCAGATTACACGATTGAAAAAGTTGTACTAGAGAACTTTAAATCGCATGTCTATTCTGAATTTGAAGTTTCAAGCGGATTGAATGTTTTCGTCGGGGAATCGGGAGCAGGTAAATCGTCTATCATGTCAGCGTTCGATTGGGTCTTTGAGAATGCCGGACGGAACCCCCGACGCCTCATCCATCATGGGAAAGATTATGCAAAGGTAAGCTTGTATCTCTCGAATGGCTATATTGTAAGTCGTGTTGTTGACCGGAAGAAATCCGGTAAAAACGGCTATGAGGTCTATAATCCAATGACTGCGGAAGTCGAGGTATACAACACGAAGAGTTTGTCCCTGATTCAAGAACTCCTTGGATATAACAGTTTGGATATTGATACGGATAAGGATATCCCGCTCAATTTCCAACGTCAGGGCGACGGGTGGTTCTTCATTAGTGGGAATTTTACCCCGAGTATGAGAGCAAAGGTCATCGGGTCTGTTTACCAAACGCACTTTGTGGATGCGGTATTGAAAGATTTAGAAGCAGAGACGAAGAAGCTAAATCAAATTGAAAAAGAAAAAACGAATCAACTCAAAGCGACTGAAGAGAATATTGAACAATATGCTCACTTGGATGAGACGAAGAAGAAACTCGCTAAGTTAGAGGATATTATGGCGAGGATTGACGAATTAAAGTTAAATCGTGACAAACTTCAGTCCAAACATGTTGAGTTAGGTCATATTAAAGAAAAGATTGACGAGAAAGAGCGGTCTTTGAAAAAACTTGACAAGGTTGAAGATGCGATTGCGAAAATGAATGAGGTCATGGCACGTCTTCAACAGCGGAACGCTTTGAAAGAACGTTCAATGCGCCTGACTAAAATGAGGAATGAGGCGGAAGTTGTCAAAGCAAGTATTCAAAAATTGTCCTCGGTGTCTCAAGCACGAGAGTTGTTCGACAAAATCGAGGGACTTATCATCGAACGAACAAAGCTTGTTCAACGGTATGAAGTTTATCTCTTGGCGGACAACAAGCGTCTGGATTTGGAAAAGAAAATCGATTCAATCGAAGTTGAGCTAAAAGCTCTCTCGAAATTGGAGAAATCGGAAGAATTGATGCAGAAACTTCTTTTACAGATTGAGAAACGAAAGCGATTGTCTGAAAAGGTATCAAACCTTTCGCATATCCAAAACGAAGGTGCGAAAGCCGCTGAAGCCGTTAAACAATCAACTGCTCATTTAATGAAGACGCTAGAAGAGTACAAGAAAGCTCTTAATTCCGTAGGCTCATGTCCGGTATGCTTGAGCAAAATCGATGAAGCTAGAATTGAAACTATCGTAACGGCTCATGTCGGATAAATAATAGAAGGGATGATGAATATGTCACATACACACACAAACGAGGTTTTGAACAAAAAAGTAGCTGAGCTCAACAAAACGTTGAAACAGGCAGAGACAAAGAAAATTCAAGATGAGACGGTGCTTAAAACACTGCGCTCCCAATACACTCAGGTGAAAAATGAGATGAAAGAAATGGGTGTTGAACCAGACAAGGCAGAGGACGAGATTAAAAAGATGGATGAAGAAATTGAAAAACTTTTACTTGAAGCCGAAGCATGTCTCCCTGATTTATCACAATTAAATTAAACATTAAGAAGAGGTGGAGAATAACCACCTCTTTTTATGTCCGAATAAGACGGAGTAAGACACATAGAATAATGAAAAAAAGGGTGTGATTTCGATGAAATGGGTTGTACGCTTGATTTTAAGTGCCGGACTCCTGGCATTATGCGTCATCGGCATGGTGAACGACAATATGATTATGGTTGCGCTCTCTCTTTCGCTCCCATACTTAATTGGGATGTATCTTTCTGACCGATTTGAAAATCGACTAAAGAAGATTCGGAAGATGGCATTTGCTATCGACAAAGAAATCGATTCAAAAGAGACAATCCCATTCACAATTGAGGGAGGGGTATATTTCTTTCAAGAAAAAGATATGTATTTGATAGAGCACGGAGATTATACGTTCACTGTTAGCGAGATGAAACCAAATCTGGTCAAGGATGAACGAGTGCGACGGATGAAATTGGAGAAGGTATATGCTACATCTATCTATGAGACCCGCTACTACCTATTATTCTCTCAATTGTTGAGCCTGTCGCTTGCTTTGTTTATGGCTGTGACAGAAGGTGCTTCGGGATATTTCATCATACCGGTTGCCTTGGGTCTCTACAATATCCTCGCATGGACAGAAGTCTATAGTGAGGCATTCTACTTGGATTGGGTGGATAAACAATTGAACAATCCTAAGCCGTTAAAAGCATTGATGACAATGTATGTGAGGGCTATATTAAACGAAGCTAGGCAAGAAGAAACGGATGTATTGGTACTGCCGACGGGCGACGTCGTAGTCTCATTCCTGGCAGATTCCAATCGAAAATACTACTTTGTTCCATATGATGACCTAGTAGCGTTTCAAAAAAAGGTTATTTTTGAAGGTTCGTATAAGCAATAAAAAAGAGGGGGGACGCAATGAATAGCGTTTCCTCTCTTTTTGGTATTAGAATCATCATTTTTCAAAAAAGGCATGATTGCCAATCTGTTTGATAAGCGTTTTGTTCTGTCCAATCCAACTATTCGGTGCAATTGCCACTGTACAAAAATATGCCGCATCTCGCCCAAGCGTTCTCACTCCGTTATCGAACACCTCAGCCACCGCTCTTTTCGTATCGGGACTCGGTTGCTTTTTGTGAATCGAACCGTCCATAAATGGCGAAAACTGCTTTGGAGCAGTAATGACTGCCATCACTGTATTCGGAAACTCTTTCATCTCGATACGGTTTGCGATGATGGTTGCAACAGCTAGTCTACCCTCATAGGGTTCTCCGCCGGACTCGGCTTCTACTAGCTTCTCTAACCATAATCGTTCTTCGGCTGTCATCGAAATCGATTTTCCGTTGACCGAACTCCCTTCACCGGATGCCGGAAGCTTCGTTTTTTTCGTCAGTGATGTCTTTTGTATTGCGGTTGCTTTTGCATTCTTTGTTGTTTGAGCGACAGCGCTCATTGCCTTTGGCTTTGGTTTAGGTTTTGGTGGCGTATAGTGGATGTCTGAAGTTTTAGGCAACTCTTCCACCAATGCACATCCTTCTTTCGGCATATATTTATCTACATATTGTGCTTGAAGCTTTTTTTTAGCCTCATGTGTAAGAGGAAGTGATTCCGGAGCTTGATAAAACAATTCCGAAACCTCCTGTACTAAATCCGTCTCTTGTGCATGACCGTCCAATACACTTTCGTAAGCAACCCCCGTGTCGTTGGAAACAATCAACGAAAGCACGAACGCAGTAGAGAGCACTTTGTTTCTCATCTTCATGATAATTGGCATTCGAGGGAATGCCGCTCACCTCCTTATTTTGACTATAATGTAATTATATATAAACAATAGTCAAAATACAAATCGCTCATCATCGACTCTCTTCTCTGGGGGAATCTGTCGCTTATCAGATGGTGGTAGCGATGAATAAATGACGTCAATGAAATTAGAATGATTTAAAAGGAGGTGTATGATGATGAATAAACTAAAATGGGTCAAGAAAGCGTTTCATTTTTCGATATATATGTTGGCTGTATCCATGTTTCTATCAACATGGGCGTCAGATTTTCTTCCACTATACGAGAGGATTTTCAGGACAGGACTTGTCTTTTACCTTGTCATTATCTATGTCGAGTTCGTCGATGGTTCGACCTTAAGTCGATTCAAACCGTCACAGCTCTTCGAAGATTCTATCCAACGCTCCTCGAATGATTCAGATGAGACATTGATTCACGCTTCACGTCAAATTATTCACATGATTGGACTGATTCAATCAAGTGAGTCATCTACTGAGTTTGAATATCATAAAAAGCGTTTGATTGAACATCTCGAACATACTGAAAGTCTTACGATTCCGAAAAGATATGAACAAGTCCGGGATGATATCTTGTTAGAAGCCCGTGGGTTTGTGGCAGAAGTGACTCATTTCGGGTCGAACCAGAACGTGTAATATTTATATGGAGTAGAGGATATAGTATAGAAGTCATGACAAGGCGTCAGGAGTGATAGGGTGGAACGACAAAATGACCCGTAAGCTCCTGCCTTTTTTTTATGTCAAAAAACACTAATCCTTCTTCGTGAGATATAATGGAGTTATCTAGGAAACAAGATTAGGTTTTTAATAATTCTTATTATAGATTTCCCGAAACCTACATAACATAAAGGACAAGACATAAAACTGGAATGTCTTTTGACATAGATTCGCCAAGACAATTCTTGAGTAGTAGCTTGAACCCGATGATAAAGTCACCGGGCACCCTAAAGCAGACCGTGGGAGGTCTTTCATATATAGTTATTTGTTCGTAACAATTTACTTCAAAGGAGAATGAACATGTTTAAATACAACCGTGAGAAGGCTGAAAAGCTTATCGAGGGATTGAGAGCCGATGGTACCGATGTCACAATCGAGAACCTTGACAAGTATCTTCACAATGGCGGAGTACTGGTTAGTGTTCACGTAGGTCGAATCCGTGGCAACATGGAGTTGACACCGGAAGTTCTAGGAATTGATGCTAGTCAAACAAGTCTCACGAAGTTCTTTAGCGATTACGCAAAGAATGGGTCATTGACATTCATCCCGGTCGCATATGAAAAGGAACTTAAAAAGATTGAATCCCGTATAAGGATGGCAAAAACTCGGATGGCGGTTGGCTATGAGAACTCTTACATGCCTTTGACAACGTATAATGATTTTAAGGTTAAGTTGAATGAGGCACAACGAGACTATGAGGAATGTCGAGATAAAATCATCAAGGATTGGAACAATATTTTAGACCAGTTCGAAATGACGCTCGATAATGCATTGACATCACTCAACCCAACTAGACGTGATGAGCTCAAATCATTTATTCTGCGTCGAATCCCATCTGTTCAAGACTATCGTGATTCGTTTTACCTTACTGTCTCCGTGAAAGCATTTCCGGTGATGGAAAACGTCAATTTGCCGACGGAAGAATTGAACGAGCAGGTCAAGCAGACTGCTATCGAAGACAATATTCGAATGGTTCATGAAGTTCTGGGTGGCGCATTGAATGAGGCGTTCGAGACAGTGAACGTTGTGTTTGCGTCATTCACCAAAAACGGTAAAGTGGCACCTAAGACACATGGTGCTCTAAAAGATGCTGTGAAGCGTGTCAAAGAACGAGACATGTTTAAAAACCCGATGATTCAACGAATCACGGATGAAATGAACGAGTTGTCATTGCAGGTGATGTCACGAGATGTCCCTGAAATGTGTGAGAATTTGATGTCGAAAATCTATGGGTACGCAAAAGAAATCAGCGTGCATGGTTACATCAACACGAAAGATAGTTTAATGAAACCTTCTGATATGGAGATTCTCTATCAAACGATGACATAAAAAAAAGACACTATTGAGTGTCTTTTTTTATGTTTTACACTGCCACAGGCGCTTTGATAGGTGGATGCGGTTCATAGCCGATGACTTTGATATCATCCATTTCAAAATCAAAGATAGACGTTTTATCCGGATTCAACCAAAGCGTAGGGAATGGTCGAGGCTCTCGACTCAGTTGTTCCTTTGCTTGCTCGATATGATTTGAATACAAATGGACATCTGCCCCGCTATATACCAATTCACCAACATCCAATCCACATTCATGGGCTACAAGGTGTGTCAGGAGACCATAAGAGGCGATGTTGAATGGCAAGCCCAAGAACACGTCATTCGAGCGCATGTTGAAGAGACAACTCAACTTCCCATCTACCACGTAGAATTGGAATGAATAATGGCAAGGCGGTAGCGCCTGCGTCTGGAGTTCGGAAATGTTCCATGCGTCGCACAGTAAACGGCGAGAATCAGGATTCCGTTTGATTTCATCCAGGATGTATTGAATTTGGTCGTACACCTTGCCATCGGCGCCTTCCCAACGCCGCCATTGTTTCCCATAGACGTTCCCCAAGTCACCATAAGTTTCGGCGAAAGAGTCGTTCGTCAGCACAAGATGTTGATACCGCTTCAATTCTTTTTGATACTCCAGATTGAAGTGTTCGTCTTCTTGACATCGAATTCCGAAATTGGTCATATCCACACCATCATAGTCCGGTGATTCGACCCATTTTTTAAAGCCCCACTCATCCCAGATGTGATTGTTGTTCTCCAAGAGATATCGGATATTTGTGTCTCCCTTTAAAAACCATAGTAGCTCAGAAGTGATAAGCTTCATCGGAACACGTTTTGTCGTCAGTAGAGGAAAACCTTCTTTCAAGTCGAATCGCAACTGGCGTCCGAACAGGCTCAATGTCCCTGTTCCGGTTCTATCACCTTTCTGTACGCCATCCGAAAGCAACTCTTTCATCAAAGATAGATAAGCATGCTCAGGGTGTTT
Organism: Exiguobacterium sp. s140; assembly: GCF_018617035.1. Classification (GTDB taxonomy): domain Bacteria; phylum Bacillota; class Bacilli; order Exiguobacteriales; family Exiguobacteriaceae; genus Exiguobacterium; species Exiguobacterium profundum. The sequence goes on along the minus strand of NZ_JACSJK010000003.1, from coordinate 175,334 downwards.
CTTCATTGGAGAGCACCTTCTTCCGACTCTTCGATTGCACGAGAGAATGAATAGAACGCCGCCTTCAAATCTTTGTCTGCACGACCGCTCAGCGCACCCAGTTCATGAATTCGCTTCATCGCCTTCAATTTTTTCTTGCCCTTCATAGCCAATGGGTATTCGACTAAAAATTCATCGTATTTCTCCAGTCCTGCCTCAATAAAAGCATGTCCCTCGGCATACACCTCTGCGACTTGATAGTCTCCTGAACGGAAGACTTCAATCTCGTGTTTGAAATCATCCAAAACAACTGGCAATTTAATCAACAATAGTCCAGGATTCAGTGATAACTTCGTCAGGTCTTGCATACTTGTTTGGAATCGCTTATAAGATTCGAACAAGCGCTCGACTGATTTCGCATAGGCATCCTCACCTTTTTGTTCCGAGATATCCTTGTTCTTACCGTCTTGCCCCCCGTTGATTTCACTTGGCAGTTCCCCGAAGGTTACCTGTACGTTTTCTTGTTCCATAACATCATCTCCATTTCACAAAATAATTGGTAGCCATACACCTAATTGCATAACATATAGGCGTATTGTATAATTATATTTATACAATAGTCAAAAAATGAAGTGTCGATGTTTCAATATAAAAACGTCCGGTTCAGGTTATTGCGCACCTTCGGTTCCCGTACAATACGGTATTACCAACAAAAAGGTGTGTCTAGTAATAACCTGGACACTTTTATTTTAAAGGAGGAATTGATGATGGAATTATTAGATGAATGGAATGTTCTTGATATTGAAATGGATTTGTTGGGAGAGGGAGAACGAGTGACACGAAAACTCATCCCGCTCACCGAGCTCTACTTCAAAGAAGAGACTGGATTCGGCATCTATAGTGTCGAGTTGCTTTCCGGTACATCCTATGTCATGAAGGGCAAGTTCCCGGGTTCGTTGACGATTGGGAACACCTATGAGGTCGAGGCAGATGTCACGAGATATCGAGGCGAGCTTCAATTAAATGTACTTCATATCAAAGTAGCAAAGGCTGAGGGGCGTAGAGCTATTATCTTCTATCTACAGACATTACATGGCTTGAAGACACGTGCCGAATCAATCTACGACACATTCGGAGACAAAACATTGGATGTGATGACGAACAACCCGAATCTTGTTGCGGCAAGAATGAATGGAATTGGGAAGAAAACAGCAATGAAATGGTCACAATTATTGAAAGAGAAGGCGCAAGAAGAAGAACAGTTGCTTTTCCTCTTCGGTCTGGGGTTGAACCCGACACAAGTGGAAACGCTACAAAAGACATATGGAAGTAAAGTTCGAGATGTCTTGGAGTCAAACCCTTATCGACTCATTCAAGATGTTCGGGGTTACGGCTTCAAACGATGCGACACGATTGCGCAGAGTAGCGGCATCACGTTCAACGACAGTCGTCGTATTCGTGCGGGAATCATCTACATCTTGCAACTAGCGGTACGTGAAGGGAACACCTATCTCCCACAAGACGAAGTGAAGGCTCGTGTTCAAAACATGTTGGGACTACCAGGTCATCAAATCGATGATTCCGCTATCAATGATGCAGTAGAGATGTTGGCTCTAGAGGGGGCAGTTGTGAATGACCACGGTCATGTCTATATGAAAAAATATTTCGTCATGGAAACTGAAATTGCCTATGAGGTTGAGCGGTTGGCAAGTCCTACAGCGTGGGCGAAGACAGACGAGAAAGCAGTCACGTCCATCCTTGATGACTATTTGAACGCAACCGGTATTCACCTAGAGGAAAAACAGCGGAAAGCAGTTGAGACATTCTCCTCTAAACGTGGAGGATTCTATATTTTGAATGGTTCTGCAGGTTGTGGGAAGACGTTCACATTGAAAGTCATTCTTGCCATTCTTCAATCGGTTCATCGCTCGAATGGGCTGAAATACTCGGTAAAAATCATGGCACCAACGGGAAAGGCGAGTAAAGTCGCATCGAAGGCAACCGGGAACACATGTATCACAATTCATCGTGGATTGGAATTCTCTCCTGAGGAAGGATTCACTCGGCATGCTCAAAACCCACTTGATGAGAATGTCATTGTGGTCGATGAATCGTCAATGCTTGATACAGAATTGGCACGGGATTTATTAGTCGCCATCAAAAGCGGCGCAAAAGTCATCTTTTTAGGGGACACGAAGCAATTGCCGAGTGTAGGTGCCGGTAACGTATTGCTCGACCTCATCGGAAGTGGCGTTGTAGATGTCGTGACATTGGACGTTGTGAAGCGTCAAGGTGCAGAAAGCGGTATTATCGAGAATGCGAACCGCATCATTAGAGGTGAAATGGTCGAGACTCAGAAGACGAATGATTCATTTGTTCTTTCTCGGCAATCAGATGAGGATATTCTTCAGACGACAATTCATAGTTACCGTCGTCTTTTGGAGAAAGGGATGCGTCCTGAAGAGGTTCAAGTGCTCACGCCACAGCGTAAAGGGTTACTTGGCATTTACAACCTAAATCGTGTATTCCAAGAAATGTTCAATCCGAATGGGAAAGCTTCTACGGTTCACAACCTTCAGATGCCGGACAACGAAACGCCTCTTCATTATCGAGTGGGAGATAAAGTCATTCACATTCAGAATGACATTGAACGCACTCTGTACAATAAAGATGACGGAAAGTACTGGGAATCACGAGAGAAGGGGATTACGAATGGTGAATGTGGTATTGTTGCTGAAATCGTGAGTGTGACAAAACGGGATGAATTGACGGACAAATTGACAACGACGGAACGAATCATCGTGAAATATGAAGATTGGTATGTGTATTATGAAGGGAAGGATGACTTGGAGATGTTAGACCATGCTTATGCTTTGACAATTCATAAGTCGCAAGGGAGTCAGTGGCAAGCAGTCATTCAACCTGTTTCAATGTCTCATATGCGGATGTTGGATAATAACATCCTCTATACGGGCGAGACACGTGCAAGTCTGTTCCATTGTTACATCGCATATTTATATGCCCTCGAACGTGGAATTAAGACGTTCCGAGTCCACGAACGATATACTGGTTTATTGTCAAAATTAAAAAACGATTGAGAGAGGCATTCCTCTCTCTTTTTTTTACTTAAATCAAAGAATTAGAAAAAGACAGCTATATTAGCTGTCTCAATTATGCGTTTGATTGTTCTTTTTCAAGAATGTCGGTATAGAGTCGGGCAAGCTCCGATGTTTTTGAGTGTTTTAAGTTTCGCTGTGTAACAGGATGTTTAGACACTCCACGACGTTTGAGTTCTTTCATGAAAAATGATTTTTGGTACATATGACCATCTCCTTTAAAAATGTATTTTCCTGTCCCCTTCGCTCGAATGAGAGGGACGATGTATAATCACTATATATCTATTTTTGACTATAGTCAAAATAGAATGTTCTACGTATCATACTCGATGTTCTAGGGATGGCGGCAAAGAGTCTGTAGTTTATGAGATATAAAGCTTCACTTGGGAAAAATACACTTCAACCATGTCGTGATATGCTATAATTTCTCACACTATGTTAAATAATCATTCATCGTAGCACTTTAATTGATTTTGCGTACAAAAAAGAGGCGGTTGTGTCATCTCCGCCCCTTTCAATCATTTCGATACGTTGAGAATGTCATGCACCACATCTGCCAGTTCATCAGCGAAATTGGCAATGTCATGATATCCATTACTGTGCTTTTCTTGATAAGCAAAGTTGAATAGGATATCCACTTGTTCACTCGTCAATCGATTTTGCTCTGCAATACACGCTTTCAAGTCACTCTGCAATTGAGCTTCCCATTCGTTACATGCGGAAATGTATTCCCTCCGTTGAGCTTGATACTTTTCATTGTTCGATTTAACAAACTCTTCGTTCCAAATCACGGATTGTGTCCGGTCTTCAATGTGACCATTTTTGAGTCGTCTTGTCGTCACGAAGTCTTCTTCTTTGACCGGTTTCGAATAATACTCTTCAACTGTTTCAAATATGCTTTTCATCTAAAAAGTCCTCCTTAGGTAGTGATGCATATGCATCTCCAATTGGTTAGTTTTCTTATGTTATGCTAATGAGGTTGTTTTCATAAAAATATCGATGATTGAAATCTGACAAGTACATATAATAGTAAGGTTAAAAAAACATAAGGAGGAATCGTAATGAACACAACGACTCCAGGAATCGAAAGGCTAGTATTTTTACAACAGGAAATCAAGAAACATGATGAATTGTATGAGATGAACCAACCGGTCATTACGGACGGTGAATACGACAACTTATATCAGGAGCTTGTGGCTTTGGAGGAACAGCACCCAGATATGGTGACTCCCGACTCTCCGACACAGCGAATCGTGACAACGCTTGTTTCCTCATTGAAGAAGGTTCGACACGACAACCCGATGCTCTCTCAGGACAAGGTGAACGATGAGGCAGGTCTTCGCAAATTCTTGGCAAAGAACACGACCGGAAGCCGAATCATTGTCCAACAAAAGCTTGATGGACTGACGATTGTCGATGTACGAAAACAAGGTGCAATGAAGCAAGCGGTAACACGTGGGGATGGCTATATCGGTGAAGATGTCTCGCACAACGTGAAGACTTTCGACAATGTACCGGATAAGATTCCTTTCGAGAACGACTTGAGTGTACGGATGGAAGCGATTATCCCTTTTGACGAGTTTGAGCGAATCAATGTGGATGGAAGCTATTCGAATCCTCGGAACCTTGCATCCGGAACAGTACGTCAACTCGACTCGAAGATTGCGGCTGAGCGGAACCTTCTAGGGATTGCGTTCGAACTTGAAAAGGCGGATGGGACAGCGTTCGGAACAGATGTCGAACGTTTGGAGTTCATGAAAGAACTTGGATTTGACGTAGTGCCGTACAAAGTGTTCGAACCGCATGAGCAAGAGGCACTCATCGAGTACTGCTTGAACTATAATACGGAAGTACGACCATCAATTCCGTATATGATTGACGGTCTCGTCATTAAATTTGATGACATCGCACTACGGGAACAACTCGGTTATACGTCAAAATTCCCAAAATGGTCTTGTGCGTTCAAGTTTGAATCATTGGATGCCACGACGACTTTGCGAAATGTCGCTTTCCAGGTAGGGAAGAGCGGTCAAATCACACCGGTGGCGGAGTTTGATAAAATCAATATCAGTGGTGTCAACATCACTCGTGCGACCCTTCACAATTATTCGAACATTTTCACAAAAGATATTCGAATTGGAGACAAGATTGTTGTGGCACGTGCCAATGATGTCATCCCTCAGGTCGTCAAGGCGATTCATGCCGAACGTTCAGGTGAGGAAAAGGTTGTCGAAATGCCTTCAACCTGCCCATCATGCGCATCACCGACTGAACGTATCGGAGAAAACGTCTACTGTACTGGGGCGACATGTAAACCACAATTCGCAGGGAAACTGGCTCACTATGTCAGTCGAAAGGCGATGAATATTGACGGATTAGGGGATAAGACGGTGGAAGTCCTTCTGGAGCGGAATCTAATCGAATCTTTCGCAGACCTTTATCGACTCCACGAGAAGCGAGACCAGTTCACGGACATGGAAGGCTTCGGCGAGAAGAAGATTGATAAGATGCTAAAAGGAATTGAAGACTCGAAAGAAATGCCATTCGAAAAGGCACTCTATGGTCTAAGTATCCGACTCATCGGACAATCTGCATCGAAAGATGTGGCAAAGAAGTTCGGTTCGATGGAGAACCTTTTAGAATCCTCATTGCTCCCAAACTTTAAAACTGAGTTAATGGGGATTGAGGACTTTGGAGAGACGATGTCTGACTCGCTTATCGACTACTTGAAGAACCCGAAGAACCGGATGCAGATTCAGGAAATGTTGGATTTAGGCGTGAAGATGGTTTCGCCTGAAACAGCGGAAGTAACTGTCGAAGGTACGAGCTTGGAAGGAAGCACATTTGTCATCACCGGCGCACTCTCGAAGTCACGTGACGAGTTCAAAGCTCTCATTGAGGCGAGAGGTGGAAAAGTGAGCGGGTCTGTCAGCAAGAAGACAACATATCTTCTCATGGGTGACGATGCGAATGGAACGTCTAAGCATAAGAAAGCAATGGATTTAGGTGTCACGATTCTTTCTGAAGAAGGATTCAATGCACTATAAGATAGTTAGAGTGATATCCATAATGGATGTCACTCTTTTTTTGACTAGTTGGTATGACCCGAACATAGAATATGGTAGTTTAATAATAATGGAGTGGCAGATGTCACATAGAAAGAAGGAGAACAATATGAATTTCTCAGACTTATATTTTCAAGCGAACAAGCAATTTTTCCTAAATGACTTGGTTCCGCTCGACAAAGATTTCTTTGCTGAGATGAACCGCTCGCATTGGGAAGAACCGTACAGTCTCATGAGCTTTGAAAAATGGAAAGAAGAACTTGAGTCAAACGGTTATGATGTCAACCGGATTAGGCGGAGTAGTCATCCAGAAGGATTACGTCAATTTTTCTACGTCGGGGAGTATTGGACTGTCGAACTTCAAATATTAGACCCATCTTGGCTGACAACGGAATTCGGACTCGGTTACTTGAGAGCGGATGAACTAGGTAGGGAACTATTGGAACAAAAGAACTATACCATGTACTTCTTCTCCGAGAATAATCTGTTTGCGATTGATTACTTCCATAAACACGTGGATAAAATTGCTCCAGAAGATAGGTACGAGGCGTTTAAAAGTATGTATATCCACTGCAACTATGGGTTCGATGCATTTGACCAGGCATTGCTCAAACAGGTCTTTTCATTGAATGAAAACAATGAAGCAATCAAAGAATTACATGAATTGTCGGAAGAAGGGTACATCACCGTCTATCGTGGAGAAGGTGCTCGCTCTACGGGAATTGAGTCAGCTTATTCGTGGACGCTGTCAAAAGATGTCGCACGGCGATTTGCACATCATTTCGAACGAGGAAGGGTTTACAAAGCCAAGGTTCATTTAAACGATGCAATCGACTATATCGACGAGCGAAATGAGAAAGAAGTCTGGGTGCGTTACTCCGACTTAGTCGATGTCGAGTTGATTGAAGGGGAATAATAGAGAAAAGAGGTCAGGCAGATGTTTGGTCATGAGGAACGTGAAGGGTGGTTTTTCACGAAGACGTTCAATGTTTATCAAAAAGTGAACAATAAATCATACGTATATGTAAGTCGTCAGTTTGGATTCTACACGGTGCAATTGTATGAACGGGGAACTGCATGCATGTGTACATTGGAAGCACGTTCAGAACAAAATGTAGATGCACTTTTTGAATTGGGAGAGAAATGGCTACTAGACTTTGGAGACTATGACCATGCGAAAATTCGAGAGTGTCCTTATTTCATCGGAAATCCGAATCTTAGAGAGGTCTTTTGGATAGACTAAAGCTTATCACATAAAAAGAGAGAGACAATCGTCTCCCTCTTTTTATATTTATCTCAAATCAAATATGCTTCTTTATCAATGACGTGAAGGTTTAAGACTGTCACGACATCATCTGCGTGCTCTTGGTGAACATAGCCGATGATACCTCCATGCTTTTCGCTAACGATGGCAACTAGTTCATTTTTGTTCAACCAGTCTTTCGCATCATGGACGTTCTCATCCTCAAGGTCTTGATGGAAGAAGGGATGTTCTCCTCCTGGATAGGCTTTCGCAATTGTTTCATTGTCCTTCTCTGTCAAGTTCATCACGTTATTTGCCATGTTGATTTCCCCCTAATTATTGAATGCTTTCCTTTACGATTGACGCTACGAGTGCGTTGTCAGCCTTACCGGAAACAAGAGGTTTCACAATCTTCATCGCTTCCCCCATGTTCATCCCACTCATTACTCCGTTAGCAATCACCAATTCACGAATCTCAGCCTCACTCAACATCTTTGGAAGGTAAGATTCCAAGATGGCGATTTTTTGATTCTCAAGGGTTAGAATATCTTCTCGTCCCCATTTCTCTGCCTCCGCCACCGATTGACGAGTCTGTTTCAGTTCCTTCTGTAAAACAGCAAGTTCTTCTGCCTCATTCAGCGTTGTACCTTTTTCCTTTTCAGCATTTGTCAAAGCGGACTTCACTAGAGTGAGAACGCCTTTCTTCACTTTGTTTTTGTCACGCATCGCTGTAAATAAGTCTTGTGTAATCTTGTGCTTCATCATCATGACCACATCCATTTCAATTTATTTTTCCGATAGGGCAAGTTCTGCCATTTTCAAGATACTCTCTTTTGATTTGGCTCCCGCCAAGAATCGAGCCGGATGGCAGAAGATGGCGTCGTCGATTCCGATGACAGCCCCAAGTTCTCCATCACGCTTACCTGCCCATGTTGCAGGTAAGTCTTTACGTGCATCGAAACTTCCATTCTCTTTCGTGACGACTTGGAGATAATATCCGTCAGGTTTTGGATACGTCACGTAGAGGAGTTCTTCGTTTGTGTCGATTTCAGCCACGATTTCTCCCCACTCCGTATTTTCCTCAAGGACGAGCAATGCAGGATTCTTACGGTCATTAAACGCTTTGATGACCTCATCTTTTGATTTCAACATCTTATGAATGCCAACAACCTTATTCATGAAGATGTCGTTCGCCATATCAGTCGCTTGACTGAACGCCGTATATTCTTCGATGGCAACGGCATCCTTTGGGATGCGGTGATTGAATTCAGCGATGATGCTCGAAACTGTCGGCACATTGACGTTTGATGACTCGAAAACATTTACCCCGTTATCGAAGGCGTCGATGGCTTGCACGAGTTCCTCATCAATCTTTTCAAACACGTAATCGATATGTTCTGATTCAAACCATGATTGTAAGAACTGTTTTCCGAAATCTCGCCAAATGAGCCCGAATGCCGCATAAGGGATACCATTCTCTCGATATTCTTTATCAGTTGTATGATGGTCGTATTTGCCACCACCCACATCAAAGACGATTTTAGCCTTTTCTAACGACTTTGGGTCACGACTTCGCATCAGTTCGTATCCTGGGAATACCTTCTTCAATACAACATAGGCGAACACTTCATCAGCGTGGAACGTACCGTTGTGTGTTGCTAAATACTTGATTTCTTCGTTCATATGTTCCTCCTTAATCGAGTCCTGGGACTTCCATTTGTTTTTAACTTTATATCCTACTTCGCTTTAAATCAGTTGATAAGATGAAGAGCTGTGTTCTTTTTAAGTTTACAACATATTTTGACAATAGTAAATAAGATAATTGTTATATAGTCAAAAAATGAGTATGATGATTGTATATCTCAACAAAGGAGGAATGGCTTATGTCTGCCATCGCATGTGCAATCAGTAAACTACCGATTAAGCCGGGCGAAGGGATGGTCTGCATCCCGCTACGTGCAAGGAACTCGTATTTTGGAGACCAGATGAAGATGGAAATCGAAACCGGTTCAACATTCACGTATTCAACAGATATTCTCTATCCATTCGGTTTTCCCATCAAAGGGAAGGCGGGTCATAACGTGGTGTTCGAAAGCATTGTTAAGGATGCGGGAGTGAAAGGACTTGAACGGTTCTTCAATCTGCCAATCAATGAACTGGTGCACATCTTGTCGAGAACATCTGAAGAGGTGGACTTGGATATACACCGAGACTTGAGAGTCTCCACTTGCATCTTTGTAAAGCGTAAAATTTATGATTATCTGGCACAAAGCCCGATTCCATCAATGTTTAACACTGATTTAGGAAAAGAATACGATGAGTTGCAAGATATGTTGAAAGCTTGGAATGAGAAAAAGAGTCAAAACTCCGTCATGACCCCAGATGAAGAAATGTTCGATGAAATGAACCCTTTCAACCTACTTGGTTCAAGCAGAGTTCGATTATTTTCTACCGTGAGCCAAAGGCAGTATCTCTTTCGACAAATCTACAAACAAGAATTAATCGACAATACTATCCGTGAGCACTTGTTGGAGCTTCATGCTTTCATTGAAAATGTGGAAGATATCGGACAATATTTCATCCCCTCTTTCATGAGCGGTCATGAGTATGATGCGAATGCTCACAGGGAGCTCCATGAAGAATGTCGAAGCGAGCTTCAACATCAACTGCTCAAGTTGGAAGAAGAGGATGACTATTTTAGTTAAATAAAAAAGGAGCGTGTTTAATATGGGTTCATTCCACGTAGCGTGTTTAGTGACCGGTCTACAGATTCGGAGTGAGGAAGATGCCATGTTTCTTCCGATGAAACGAAGTCATCGCACATATCGAGAGAAGAACAAAAAGAACTTTGAGGCACCAATCGTATCTTCGACGGCGGATGAGCAATATCTGTTCGAGCCATATCTATTGCCAATCAAAGGACAATACGATTCTTACGGGCGTCTAAAAGACATTCAGCGAGACGACAATGTTGAGAAGATTGAACAGACATTTGGTCTCGCAATCAAGGATTTCATTGACGTTGTGACGTGTAATCGAAACTACGGTTCTCGTTTTTCTGAAATGAACAAGCACTTGATGGCTGAGGAAATGAAGGAAGTTGTATTTAATCCATTGTCATTCTCGTCTTCACTGACTGCTCTCGGGTTCACATCGCAATCGGAAGAAGGGGAGACAAGATACACTCATAAGGAGTGTAGCTTTCATATTTCGGTCTCGGTATCCAATGAAACGGAATCGGATGAATGTGTCGTGACGTATCGAGATGGTAGCTATAAAACCACTCGGAAGAAAGAATTTGGACAGCTAGTAGACATTGCTATTCATGAGGATAACTATTTTTTAGGTATTGATGAAGCCAACCAAAGTATTGCGAGAGAATTACATGCGTTGAGTGGCGGGTTTATCAATCCACGCATCTACGAGAGACTCTCTGGTGACGGGAAGGTTCAATTTGGAAAGGTAACGTTATCAGAAGGGAGACCGTCGTTTGCGTTCTATTCGGACGATAAAGAAACTTTTGCGGCTCGCTTGTTTGCACTTCAAACGTTCGTGAACAACCTGTCTCGGTCGAATCGAATTCTAAAACCGTCCATCTCGATTAGTGAGTGGAATACTTCTTCAAGAGTAGAACTTCAACTCGGGTTGGTAGAGACCATCATTGAAGAAATTGACAAATTGGGGGTAAAACAATGAACAAGTTGTTGTTAGAGGTTGAATTGTTGAAATTTTGGAAATCAAGTGGTTTAAACTTTTTGTACAAGTATAAGCATCGGGTAAAAGGAGTCGCAGAGGAGGGGCTAACGAATCCAGAACTGTTCCATGACCTTACTTCCGGAGGACTGTTCCGAGACGTGCCTGATATTGCGAGTTACTCAGACTTGTCGGCAAATGAAGCCAAAGTGGAGATTGATGAATTGCTCTCGAAGCGAGAGACTCTTCTATCCCAAAATGAATGAATCAGAAGTCAGGGGAATCCTTGGCTTTTTTTCTTTTTCCTTTATCCGGTTTGGTTCGGTTAGAATAGAGTCATATCAAATATCCTTGAAAGAAGGTATGTTCAATGCAGTTGCAAAGCGAACACCAAGACCTGTTCCAAAAGATTGTCACGGAATACTATAAGCATCAAAAGGATGCCTATCTTGAAGAATATCTAGAGTTTCAATCGATGGAAGCAAAAGATGAACGTCAAAAAAGATATCATCAACAGGAAAAATATAAATATAAGGGCATGATGGAAGCCCTTGTTCAACTCGGTGCGCATTATCGCATCACAAGAGAGATGATTCTGATAGAGGTATTGAAAATCAAAAAATTAGAACGTATTGTCGATGGGGCTGTCGAAGAGGAGTTAGAAGAACGTGGTTTATTGGCTTCGAGAACAGACGTCAGGAACTAAGCATTTTTTGGGTCGAGGGACATCATCCTTCGACCTTGTTTTTATGGATGACGCTATATTGCTCGTTTCGTTTGAATAAAACAGAAGAGAAAACGAAATACAGGGGGGATATAAATTGAAACAAGAAGAGTCACTCTATAAATTGTCGCACTACTACACGACGGACGAAGAAAAATATTCTATCTTCATCAAATCACCGATGGATACGGAAGAATTTATAAAGGTGATTGGAGCGATTTGCTTCAAGTTCGAGGAAGTGGTCGATGAGAGTATGGATATTGAAGAAACTCACCTCGCACAAATCCTGGAGAGTTTTTATGGTATGAAAGACGTGACCGAATCATCCAAGTGGTTATTGCCGTATACGACATTAGAAAGGAGTGAGTGGGAGGACGTGAACCGGTTTGAACACGATGGATTGAACATTATCCATATCGACCTTTACTCTGCTCGGGAGAATTGTTGTGGCAAAGGATATGAGGAGTTGATGAATACGCACCTTCCGAAATCGGAAGAGTTTGAATCATTCATGAATGACCTGATTCCAATATATTTGAACAGTCGATGATTTTTCTGGATGACACTCGTCATCCTTTTTTGTGTTATCCCTTAAGCTTGTATGAGAACAAACAAAAAACAGCCAGTGAAGGGAGACGCCCGACCTGACTGTCGCAGAAGAAATATGAAAGAGAAAGGCGGTGAGTTGCCTTGCACTTTAGTTTTTTGACGTTTCATCAAAGAATAACGGCGGTTGGTCACACGTTCCGAATGTCCATGATGTCCCGGGTCTTAGGTTCAACGGATGGAATCTATTTGTTCCTCCCAACAAAGTTGAAAATAAGTCCCACGTTTTATCTACCTTCATATTTCCTTCCTCACACACTCGATAGAGTATGCTTCTCAAGGACAGCGAACGAGCAGTCTCATCCCCCGACCTTGAGAAACACACCCGATTAGAGGTATGCTTCGATTCCTTCCATCTCCACGATGGCGAGCACCGATTGTCGTTCGATTTCACGACTTAAGCGGTTCGCCTCTTTCTGCAACGTCTCGGAAAGCGATTCGTATGCAGGGATGTCATGCGTTACCGTTGTAACGGTCTGTGCGTTCGAGCCATAGCTTGATACAACAGATTTTGGTCGCATGGAACCCAGAGATGCGAAGATTCCGACTTTACTTCGAAGCTGTTTTACATAGTCGAGCGCACTCGCAAGATTCAACTCGACCGTTTTCCCATCGTGCGTCTCATGGGTAAATGTTGTCCCACGGTTCGCCTCATGAAGTTTGTCAGCAATCTGAATCGCAAGTGGATAGAGGGACTCCAACTTCCCTAGCGCCTCCTCATGTTCTTCAACAGCGACGACTTCTGTTTCGATGTCTCCCACGACTTCATGGAATGCGCCTTTTCGGACGACTCGCTCCGTTTTATGAATTTCATTACGAATGGTGGATTGGAGCTGTAGCAACTCTGAGATTGAGATTTTAGTCATTGTATCGACATCCTTTCGCTATTGGGCTTTTGATTTAGAAGTGGAGATGATGGGATTCGAACCCACGCACGTGTTACCGCCTAACGCCATTCCAAGACGCCCTCTTGACCGTTTGAGTACATCTCCGTGTAAAATAACGCAATCAGTTTATACATATATATTAATTTAAATTTGTACTAAAGTCAAAAAACAAAGGTCTTACCCTTGAAGACCCTTGTCTTATGCTGATGTTGATGAAGAACTTTCAAAGGAGCCGGTGGGATTCGAACCCACGCACGGATGAACGCCTAACAAGGTAGCAACCTGTCCTCTTAAACCACTTGAGTACGACTCCATATTTGGTGTGGGTGACAGGACTCGAACCTGCACGGCGTAAAGCCAGGGGATTTTAAGTCCCCAATGTCTACCAGTTCCATCACACCCACATAACGCCTAACCGACCTCCTGGTTGCTTGGTCATCTAAGGGCATTTCACCCATAGTGTCCCATAGTCTCTTCCTTTTAACGGTCTAGAAGAGACGCTCGTATCTACAGTTTTTCGTCCATGCAACGTGGACTAGACCTCCAGGTAGTAGTCTGTAATCCTTACAGACAGACAATCAGTTAGACAATCGTTTGTTAATCAGCGTTGCAGTACCTTTCACAAACGTAACGACCCATAGGGGATTTGAACCCCTCATCTCTGCAGTGACAGTGCAGTGCCTTCACCAAGCCGACCCATGAGCCATAATAAAAAATTGGTACGGAAGAGGGGACTTGAACCCCTACGCCACGAAAGCAGTAGATTCTGAGTCTACCGTGTCTGCCATTCCACCACATCCGCAAAACAAGTTGAGAAGGCAAAACCCCTTACTGCCTAATCCTTCTCCCTGACAGAGAGGAACCGCTCTCCATCGCATTTTTTTATTGGGTTGCTCCTACGATTTCGGTTCTCGATAGGAGTGGCGAAAGCCCAGTACCGGATTTGAACCGATGTCTGCTGATTACAAGTCAGCCGTTAAGCCACTTAACTAACCGGGCATAATGAAATTGGTTGCTGAAACTCAGGAATCGAACCTGATTTGTGTAGCTTATGAGGCTACCCGAGATACCAACCTCCCGTCAGCAATAAAGTGACTCGTGATGGCATTGAACCATCCATATCTTCCGTATGAGAGAAGTATCTGTCCCACAGACGAGCCAAAATTAATAGGTATCAGCTATTGACCACCCTATATCAGCATCCATCGCTGTTGCATCAGACCCACACGATGTTCATCATCAATGTGGACAACAGTTGGTTCCGTCTGACAGGAGACCTGATGAATACCAATATACGAAGGTAAATAGAGCCAAGATTGTAGAGTATCAATTATTCATTGACCACCCTATATCAATATCCATCCCCACTGTATCAGAACCAAGTGATTCGTTTATCACCTGGACAGCAGTTGGCTCCTTCTGACAAGAGACCAAATGGATACCAATATACGAAGGTAAATAAATAGGAAAGGAGCCGGTGGGATTCGAACCCACGGTGGTGTGACCCACGACGGTTTTCAAAACCGTTACAATAACCCGCTCTGCCACGACTCCATCATACAAGTGGGATGAGTTGGTATCGAACCAACATCTCCGGATTTTCAGTCCGTTGCATGAACCTCCATTGCTATCACCCCAAATTCAATTCTTAGACAAATCATTACAACAAACAAGTGAGGGTTACCCGAAGTCCTCACGTCTCGTCTCAAAACCGTTTCAAAACCATCATGGGACAGGGATTTTTTCATAAGAGCCGAGATGTTTGTTTGACGACACTTTAACCTCTTGTCGAAGAGGGACATTTTGCAGAAGCTCTAGCGGGCTTGACGAACCATATCGCTTCTGAGGTACTGATGATTGGTATGAATGGCAGGGGATGAACCTGCACCTTTTCGTTTATTGGACGAATGTTCTACGATTAAACTACATTCATATGGTGAGGATTTAGTGATTCGAACACTATCAGCGTCATCGCAACGGGGTTACAGCCCGTCCTAGCTCTCCAACTCTAGCGAATCCCCATATTGGCTTACCCTACCGGATTCGAACCGGCGACATTCTGATTAACAGTCAGACACTCTAACCACTGAGTTAAGGGCAAGATGATTGGTATGGATGGTAGGATTTGAACCTACGGTCTCTCGATTATCAGTCGAACGCTTTACCACTAAGCTACACCCATATGGCTCACTCTCTCGGATTCGAACCGAGGACTTCCTGATTAACAGTCAGGCATTCTAACCACTGAATTAAGAGTGAATAATTGGTTTCGAGGGGAGGGTTCGAACCTCCGCATTTTCAGAGTCAAAGTCTGACGCCTTACCAACTTGGCTACCCCGAAATAATATATCCATGAGAAAACCTAGCAAAACCTCATGGTCAGCTGTCATCCCTCACACCCCTGGTTTGACCTGGGTTGCACTTCCTTCGTCTGTATACGTCGAGGTATACAATGCTCTGCGTCAGGATGTTACGTCCCTAGACGATAGGAATCAGGATGTCTGCGTTTTTCTCTCCACTTTCTACACTTTGTGCCACCTGTAACAGGGGGTAGGAGATAGGAACAATGTTTAGGTTGACAGATGCCGTTACTCCGGAAACTTCATTGGAGTTTTGGTTGTCATGATGGTGAAGCGAACGAAGGGAATCGAACCCTCATTTTCTCGTTGGCAACGAGATGTTCTGCCGTTAAACTACATCCGCATGGTGGACTCGGAGAATTCCGACATCTCGACCTGTCGGTTATGAGCCGACTGCTCTTCCTCTGAGCTACGAGTCCAAATTGTGATAGCCTGTCCACTACTATCTCTATCCCCATAATTTTATATAGCGGCTATACGTTGGATTGGATAGTCTCCCAAACCGCTGATGACTCTGGTAGGATTCGAACCTACGACCCTCTGATTAAAAGTCAGATGCTCTAACCGACTGAGCTACAAAGCCAAAATATAAAGCACTAGGCAGGATTCGAACCTGCGATGACGCTATAGCGTGACGGGGTTGCAATCCGTCTCGTTCAACCACTTCGATACTAGTGCGTAAAAGCGAATGAAGGGAATCGAACCCTCATCCTCCCGTTGGAAGCGGGAGATTTTGCCGTTAAACTACATCCGCATAAGATTCACACAACTTCTTCCATGACTCCCTGTGCTATAGTCAGAATTCGTCGGGTCGGTGAGTCCCGATAGGTAGTGTTGTATTCTGATTTTTGAGATGAATGATTCTTTCAGACCAGTCGTACTGGCATCCGTAAGGATTTGCATCGGCTCTCCGTTTTTATAGCCGGAATTCAAGCATGCACCACACATGCTAGGATAGTCGTTCTATCTTACTTTTCATTCACCATGTATTCAGAGCTTTCCTCGCAAAGCGAGTTGTGTGAATCGACGAGGCTGACGGGAGTCGAACCCGCTATCTTCGCATAGACAGTGCGACGAATTACCGTTCTTCTACAGCCCCATGAAAAATCGTTGCTTTCAACGATTCATCTAAGCCGGAACGACAGGATTTGAACCTGTGACCATCTGAGCTTCAATCAGACACTCTACCAGACTGAGTTACGTTCCGAAATCCAAAGTGACGGATGATATTTAGCCAGGCTCTCCAAGCCTCAAATCATTTTGGAATTATTTAGCCAGGTGTCCCCACCTCCAAACGAATTTTATTTAGCCAGGTTATATCGAACCTCATACAGAATTTATATGCCAGGTATCTGCTCCCTCAATCACTTTTTAAAATTGGTGCCGGTTGAGAGACTCGAACTCACGACCTGTTGATTACAAATCAACTGCTCTGCCAACTGAGCTAAACCGGCAATGGCTGACAAGCGAGGATTCG
The DNA here is from genome assembly GCF_018617035.1 of Exiguobacterium sp. s140. Taxonomy (GTDB): domain Bacteria; phylum Bacillota; class Bacilli; order Exiguobacteriales; family Exiguobacteriaceae; genus Exiguobacterium; species Exiguobacterium profundum. The sequence continues at coordinate 158,184 of NZ_JACSJK010000003.1, read as the reverse complement.
AACCTCGAATCGGGTGTACCGCCCAATACTTTACCATAAGTTACACTTGTCAATAATGGTACCCGATAGTGGAATCGAACCACTGACTTCTCCTTGTAAAAGAGACGTTTTCCCATTAAACCAATCAGGCATAAACAGGGATAGCAGGAATCGAACCCACAGCTTGACGTCCGTAGCGTCACGTTTTGTCCGTTAAACTATATCCCTATGGTCTCCCTTGTAGGATTTGAACCTACAGCCTCCGCATCCCAAATGCGGCGCTCTGCCAAGTTGAGCTAAAGAGAGATGGTGGGAGCGGTAGGATTCGAACCTACGAACCGGATGGGACGGATTTACAGTCCGCCTGCGTTGACCGCTTGCATACACTCCCGAGCGCAGAGTAGCGACTCCGAATGTCGGCACTCTGCTAGAACTTGTCTACTCCCTACACCACTTTCGGATAGTGGGGAGAGCGGCTAGGTGTCATTTCACCTCTTTTCGGCATCAACAGACGCCATCGGGACAGCCACCGATGTTATTCAAAAACTCAAATGCAAGAATACCGGAATCGAACCGAGTACCTTCTGGGCTCCATGCCCAGACGTCCTCCCAATTAGACCAATTCTCCGTTTGTATGAGTTGTTTGAACCAATTCCCTGTACGGGAATCGAACCCGTAACTCAGCCTTGAAAGGGCAGTGTCTTAACCGTTTGACCAACAGGGCTAAAATTGGCATGCCGAATAGGATTTGAACCTATGCTAATGATTTTGGAGACCATCGTGCTACCGTTACACCATCGACATACAAAGTGGAGAATGAGAGATTCGAACTCTCGACGCTTGCTTGCAAAACAAGTGTTTTTCCAATTAAACTAATCCCCCATAGCATCAGGCTTGCGGCTCGACCTTACCGCAATTTAATCCGACTTGTGTGGTCTTTTCGCCTCATCGCACAGCGAACCTAATGATGTGTTGCCATTCTTGGCAAAGTCTACCCTGTAGGACTCGAACCTACGACCTCACGCTCCCAAAGCGTGCGCTCCACCAAACTGAGCTAAGAGTAGAGATTGGTAGTCTGTACGGGAATCGAACCCGTAATTCCACCTTGAAAGGGTGGCGTCTTGACCGTTTGACCAACAGACCATAATAAATTGGGGAGACTATCGGGACTTGAACCCGAATACCTGCATTCACAGTGCAGTGCGTTGACCGGTTACGCCATAGCCTCAATTGAAATCCCGAAACGTTTCGGATTTTCAATTCAAACCATGAAATGATTGATTGCCCCCATCAATCAGCCGCCTTATCGGAGGTGCTCCTGTTCATCAGAAACCCTAGACTCCGTCGCCCCTGCCACCATGTGACAGGATGCTTTATCGACTCCCCGCTCTTCTGGGCTTTAGTGCCCAAGCTCACGAATTATTCAATGCATCGAGAAGGATTCGAACCTTCGGTCTCGGCGTTAAAAGCGCCTTGCTTTAGCCACTAAGCTACCGATGCAGGATGTTATTGTTAATATACAACATATTTTTACAATAGTCAAATTTTATTTTGTCTATATTCAAAATATTTTTTTGGTAATAAAAAACTACTCAAGCTTATGTTGAGTAGTCAGATGTCGCTTTCTTCGAATGCCGACACTTATGCCGGTGAAAGATGAATTGATTTGACAAGTCGCTTACACAATCCCTCGAATTTGAGGAATAGGGTGGTGGACATGTCCTTCCATCTTTTGAAGAAAGGATTCTGACTCTCATTATGCAATTTCCCTGTCCAAAATACACGTGCTTGAGGATAAGACGTGGCATCACTTGACGGGAGAATATTCATTTGCTCTACAAAACGCTTCATTATGTTCTTCAACATCATTAACCACTTCCTTTCCGTGTATATTTTGTGAGATTGCAATTCATTTTATCGTTCGCACTATATGGTAGCGAGACACCAATTTTTATAGTTGAGTCTTATTTATGTGGCTCTCGCCATTTCATTGATTGTTCGGATGCTATCCGTTCTTATCTTCTTGGTGAACCTTTCTGTTTTTAACGTGGAGCGGTTCTGCACCACATCTTCAGGTCTTAATCGATACCTTACAAGCGTTATATTATACCTTCAATCAAAATATTCATGTTTGATGAAAAAATATGGTTCTACCCTTGTAGAGCATCTGTATACTTACTTGATAAATCCATCATAAACGAAGATGATTCATCTGTCAACTATTTTTGACAAAATGTTTTTAATTAGGTCTCTCTTACCTTATAAAGGTATTGTGGAAACCTTCAAATGACATCAAATCCCTACGATGACGTAAGGTGATAAAGAGGGATAACCCCTCTGTAGTCCGGACTACAGTCCGCCTACCAAAAAACACTTCGACTATCTTCTCTCAATGTTTGAGAGCGGGGTGAACGATTCGCCCACCCCAATAAAGAATTGTTGCAACACCCCCTGAGAGAATCGAACTCCCGACCGACAGGGTAGAAACCTGTTGCTCTATCCGCTGAGCTAAGAGGGCAAGATGGTGCCTCCTGAGAGACTCGAACTCTCAATCCTTGCGGCACCGGCTTCTAAGACCGGCGTGTATACCAATTCCACCAAGGAGGCAATATAAAGAAAAGAGAAAAAACCAAATGAGCCTTACAGCGACTTCGAACGATATGCTCGCGCATCACCTGCTTGCAAACCCTCTTTTCAAGGTAAAAGAATTCAGAAGGATGGAACTTCCTAACTGCATTCGATTCCAGTTTTTCTACCCCCTCCTGTTCCAAAGGATAGGGATGGTAATGCCCCTTGGCAGAATTGAACTGCCAACCCGTCCTTACCATGGACGTATTATCCCATTTAACTAAAGGGGCGAATTGCCTCTGCTCTACGTTTTTCACCGTAGTGAGAACGCATCTACTCAGAGGAGACTCCTGTTGGAGTGAAGTATATTCCTGCAGAAGGAAAGCCGAAAACCTTCTACAACTGTGAACAATCTTTCTCGGAAGATACACCATCAGCTGATTGGAGGTGTTGTTAGATGCTCAGTTTTTCGAGGGTGAAACGCCCTCTATCCCGTGATTGCTCAACATTTTATCCCGTTTCACAGCTAACCGGTTTCAGGCGGTGGGAAGCGACGTCATGCTTGTATCATAACTCTATTTTTGACAATAGTCAAATAAATTATTCCTGATATGTGTTCTACCCATTTTTTATTGAAAACAAAACCCTCCTTCTATTAAAAGAGGAGGGAGATGACCTTCGATTGGCGTGGGAGTCGAACCCATTCTGACCATGTCGCTCCCGAAGGATGCAACTGGTGCTCTTCCGTTGAGCTATACCGCACGAAAAAATAGACAGTCACCTTGATTAGGTGTTTAATAGGGCAGAGGAAAGACTAACTTTCGTGCCATACGTATACATTAATTATAGACAATGGTCAAAATAAAAATAACTATATAGTATAAAAGGGGGACAAAGAATGGTTCTAACTAAACAATTACAAGATGTACTCACGAGGCAAAAACAAAAATGGGAAGAGATTTGTGAGGATTTGAAACGGTTCGAAGAAGACCCGTTGATTCTCATAACAAAGGTGTTCAAAGGCGGGGACTTGTTTTTAGCGGAACGTCTAAAGCAAGAAGGTGAGCAAAAACTTATTGATGCTCATGATTATTGGATACAGCATCTTCTCCCTTCGTTACATGAATATTTTTCGGAGGATGGAGTGGAGCTAAAAGTGGAAGAGGGATTAGCTCTATCGCACATCTACATTGAATATGAAGGTGAACTGGTAGCGCACTTCTCTCCATATTGGAGAACATTCGTGAGTTATGGGGTACCAGGGAAAGAATCGTTAATGACTGAACGGCATAAGATTGAGGAAGAGCTGAAGATTTTAGAAGAGGAGAGGGAAGCCAAATATCTACTGTACGAGAATCCTTCGATTTTAGCTGAAGACGACATCGTGAGATATACAAAGGCAATCCTGCGTCCGAAGAAATTTAAGGAAGACATGAGAGTGTCAATAGAAGAGGTACATGAACGAATTGGGGTGGCACAAAGGAAGTTGGTGTCCATCACCAATGAATTGGAATATAAAGAGATGCAGTACAGGATTGTCGATGATTGCTTGGAGAAAATTAAACGAAAAGTGTCTCGATGGAATGATTTTGTGTTCATCGACGCTTCGAAGGAGGAACTAGAATGAAACAAAATGATGAAAAATTGCCAGAATTAAATGTAAATACGGAGAACAACGAAAGAAATGGATTTTTGAAAGGGTATCTTCCATATTTGTTGTTGGGTCTGATGTTAGCTTTTGCAATCCGGCTCATCATTTCACCGACTGTGGTGGTTGGGGAGAGTATGGAAGGTAGTCTACACGATGGAGATTATCTCATCGTAAACAAACTCGCCTATAAAGTAGGTGAACCTGAATATGGAGATGTTGTGATTTTGGATGCGGATGTAGTGCCTGGACATGAGGTCTATATCAAACGGATAGTTGGATTACCAGGCGATGTACTCGAATCTAAAGAGGGTATCCTATATCGGGATGGAAAACGAGTCGATGAACCATATGCGTTGGAGACAATGGAATCAGAAGATTTCAAGTTGGTCGTTCCAGAAAACGAAGTCTTTGTTCTTGGTGATAATCGAAATAATTCTGCGGATTCAAGAGTTTTCGGGACACTAGATTACAAGGATGAGGTAATCGGGAAGGCTCTCATCCGGTTGAACCCGCTCGACCAAGGATACAAGTACGAGCAATAACTGAGACATAAGAACACCTGATGATTCGGGTGTTCTTTGTTGTGAAAAAAAGATAAAAATCCCTTAAAAAATATTGACTATAGTCAAAAATTTATGTATATTTAGTTTACAAGGTCGTAACGTCAAAAAAAGCATCCCACAAGAAGTCGGATGCTTTCATTATGTTTAATAAAGTAATTTAGTGAACGATAACCTTCCCATCAATCTCAGATGCCTTGACCGTACCGATGATACGAGAGTCAACTGTGTCGATAGAGAGGTTGTCACTAAGCAAGTAGTATTCGCCTTCAGGGACAACGATATCCCATGAACCGTCATTCTCAGGAGTGCCTAGCTCAGAGAGCATCTCAGCAGTGTAGAAGTCTGTGAGTGGAGAATCGTTACGATATAAGGTGTTGTTTTTGAATTCAATTTTATCACCTGGGAGACCTACGACACGCTTGACAAGCGGTTCGAAATCTTCTGGATTGGCTGTCACAATATCGCCGAACTTGATTCCTTCGAAGTTGAAGGTGCTATCAAGGACAAGTATAGATTGCGCATCTTGCAATGTAGGGGACATACTCATCCCGCTTACATTGTTTTTTTCTGTGACGATAAATGTGCCTAAGACGATGGTCATCACTAGACCAACAATAAGCAACAAGTTTACCAAATGGTCTTTTCGTTTCAAGAAGACCAACTCCCTTCCTACGGTGAAAAAAGATTCACACTCCTTATATAGGTTCATAGTGCTAGTGTTTACTTAGGAACGCCATCGAGCGTTCTTTTTTATTATGCTAATACCATTACCTTAACACAACTATAGCACCCTTAATTTTTCCATGTCAACATTTTGTGTCAAGGTTTTTTTATAGACACTATATATAGGTGTATCGTTAATGGTGTTCACTAGTGAAAAAAACCGCTCAACAGAGCGGCTTCGGGAGTGTTTTTCCTATTTTGAATATATAGAAAAAATTTTTGTACAAATATTGAAATTTTGAGCTGTTTACGTCAAGTGAGACACTACATATTGATTGATGGCGTTCGAAGTGTCTGACATGTACGAAGCAATCAATTCATGGTTCAATTCATTCTCTGCATGTTCGACCTTAATTGTATAGATTAAATCAAGGCAGTATGAGGATGTTTCGATGTTGTTGTAGAGGTGTTCGCCTCTCTTAACTTCGACAAGGTCATGTTTCTCAACTGAAGATTTTAAGAATTCAGATGTCAGTTTGTTTAGTCGTAAGACTGCAAATTTTGCAATGAAACCATTTTCCTTCACAAGCTTTGGAACCTCTACATCGGCTACCCCGAAATACTCTTTCACCCATTCAACATCTAGCTCGAATGTTTGAATGAACGTGAGATTCTCACGCTCTACATCACTATGTGAAGTAAAATCAATATCTGTCTTCATCTTCTCAAGGATAGACTCACGCAGGGCATCATACTCGCCTCGCAACTCTTCCAAAGTCTTCATGTACGACGGTTTTGCCATAAGGTAAGTTTTAAAGTCATCGAGTAGCATGTCTTTATTGGTCAGTTCTACTTGTGTATCGACCTCAATCAACTTGTTTTCCGTCATATTCTCGACATGGAACAATAGCGCCTTCCGGACAACTTCTGAATGGTTCACATTTAACAGTTCTTGCTTCATACTGATGAGCTCTAAGCCCAATTGATTTAGTTTTTGCATATTTTCATCGACCTCCTAGTGTTTTTTTCAATTTCTGCACTATTCTATGCATCTCGAAGACTTTCACAAATTCAAAGCGTCGAATAGGAAAGTAAAACACGATAAATTTGACTATTGTCAAAAATAATCAATATAATTAAGTAATCATAAGAATGAGTAATCACTAATAAGGAGTTGGTCGTAATGAAAAAGAAAAATGTATTGATTTCAATCGGTGCTCTGGCATTATTGGGTTTCGGCGCTTATCAGGTTGTCCCGAATGCTACAGAAGACGCAGTGATGGAAGCGAGTGTCATGAAGGTGAAAGATTTCGAAAAACATGAAAATCTAAAGTTTGAAGTCATGGACACTTCAGGGTTGACCGATAAGAATTTGTCGAAATGGTTTGAAGAGAACAAGGAAAAGAAAGGTGAACATCTATACTTCGACAATCAGAAGACCTATGTTCTTCTTTCTCCTGGTACAAAAGCAGAAGAAGATACAACCATTTGGTTTGATGGTCTTAAGAAATTGAATGATGATACATTAATTGTTGGCTATAAATTGGTATCCGGCAAAGACCTTGGAATCAAGGTTGAAAAAGGTGTCATCCGAACAATGCTTATTGCAACGGAGGGCAAATATGACAAAACAAAAGCCATTGAGGTAGAACTCGAAGAATCCCCAGTCGATGCGACTGATGAAGAGAAACAATCCGAAGCGTCTAAAGATGCCTCCAATGGTGACAAGAACGAATCCTCGGAGGATGGACAAGCCGAAAACAAGGGCGACAAATAAGCAAGAAAAAAAGGAGCCGATTGGAGGCTCCTTTTTCTATGCAGATAATGATGCTTTTGAAAGCATACCCTTAGATTTAGTTGACTTCATTGAATCGAATTGCCTCGTTCACGACATCGGACAGATTTTTCTTACCTACAAATCCAATCTTATAGGCAGGAGGAGTCGCAGGTTGAATTGGTCTGTTAGGCTGACCGTTCAATCCTTTTCTAACGCCAGTCAAATTGACCTCGACCTCTACAATCGTGTTATAAGGTAAATCTTTATCGAGCCCCACTTTACCAGAAACGAAACTTGTTCCGGATGAGCGTTGAAGTTTGCCTGTGGAGAATGCCAACGTTCCATCAGGTTTTGTGAATTTAGCGACATATTCCCCTTCGATGATGTAGTCTGAAGGATTCCCTTTGCCCAAGCCATAATCTACTTGGAACTCGAAGTTTGACCCAGACAACAACTCTTCGTTGAATCCAAATTCTTCTTTTCCTGCATAGGAAACCGGTGTGAATCCATCTGAATACAGTTTAGGGTTACGGTTTTGAGTCAAGATGAAATCAGTGACACTTAGTTTTGCAAACGTGACTTCTTGTGATTTGACAGGTTCACTAGTTCGATTGCCCGCCACGTCCGTTAAATACAGGTGTACCAACCCTTTCTCTCCTCCGGGATATCCATCTTCTTCGAATGGGATGCTCAAACTCTCAGTAGATGATGGGTTGTTAATCGTTGCATATGCGGTTCTTTCCTCAACTCCATCCTTCACTCTAAAAATTTCAATCGTCTCAACTCCCGACAGCTCATCGTAGATGTTCTTAATATCGAGATTCACATCATATGAAGACGCCTCATTCTCTCCGCTATTCAACATCGCAGTCGCCGAAGGAGTTTTTCTATCCAATCCGATTCGTTTTGTAACGGTATCAGATGCAACAGACAGTCTGTTGGACATTTTGACGACTTGCATGAACGCATTGAAATAACCATCCGAAGCAATCGGAATGACATACGGTTCAGACGTGAAAGTGAACAATGTCTCATCCCCTTGCTTAGTCTCCTTGTATCCCTGAGGCAAATTAGGACGAGTTAATGCGATGGTATTGTCCCATTTCTGAAACGAGCCCGGAGCAACAGCATATTTGATTTGACTCAATTCGCCAAACTTGGATGCTCCAGTGGCATGAATGGAATGCCTTCCAGATTCAAAATCATTCTTATTAATCCAGTCTGGTGTATTCGACAAATCGACATCAGGTGCATGGTTTTCAATCATGAACCGTGTGATGACATTACTCTTGATATTACCTGCGACATCACGGAATTCAGCTTCGACTACCCAGTAACTATCTGTGTCTTTGGTGATGGAGGGAATCGTGTAGTTCTTCATCGCCTTGTAGCTTTCCCAAGACGTAAATATTGACCCTGAACCCGGTCGGTCTTCTTGATATACACGATAACGCATATCTTTCACTCCAGAGTGTGCGTCATCCGATTCAAAGTGCAACTTGACCGTCTCCCCAGGAGAGACAATGAGTAACTCTGGTTGATTTGGCACAGATGTCATAGTTAGCGACTTTTGTGTTTTGACCTCTCCATCAATACCGACAAACGTGTAGGTGTTGTTCTTTCCCACTCGGAAATTTGTGTTTGCAGTTGTTACGACTCCATTTGGTAATCGGACTTGAGGTGTGCCATTCAATTGAACAGAGATTAAATCATTCGTTACGGCAGTCAAGGTGAACGTATCTGAAACCGCTGATGCATGATAGGGGGCTACGAATTGGAAGCCCGAAAATGCAATGGCAAATGCGGTGGACAAGCTGACAATCGTTTTTGTTGAACGTTTATACATACTGTCACGCCCTTTCTTTTTTTAGCTATCCTATTCTCATCAATCGAGAAATATCGAAAGGTAGTAGGTTTGACATGCTATTTTTTTGACAGCTCCTGAACGTGCTTCTTAAGAGCAGTGAACACATCTCATGTTCGAGTGGATATTTTTTGTCAGTCTATCGGTTTATGTTTCGGGAAAGTTGCCCATACGCAAAATAAAGCATGGCACGGATGAATGAATAGCCAAAGTCTGATTTGCATAGCCTTCTGAGTAGAAAGTAACTAAACGAGAAGTCTTGCAGACTTCTAAGGAAGGGCGTGATATTCATGACGGAAAAATATGATGGGACGAATATTGATATTTTGGATGGATTAGAGGCAGTCCGAAAGAGACCAGGAATGTATATTGGGAGTACTGGTACGAGAGGCTTACATCATCTGATTTGGGAAATCATCGACAACTCTATCGACGAACACCTAGCCGGATATTGTGACCAAATTCAAGTAACGATTCGAGAGGACAACTCGATAGAAGTTCGAGACAACGGGAGAGGAATCCCTGTAGATGTGCATCCGAAGACTGGATTTAGTGCCGCACGGGTCGTGTTCACCATCCTTCATGCGGGAGGAAAATTCAACAATGGCGGATATGCGTTTTCAGGAGGACTTCATGGAGTAGGCGCCTCGGTTGTAAATGCGCTATCCGCTTACGTGGAAGTAGAGATTCATAAAGATGGGCATATTTATTTTGACCGCTATGAGCATGGAGGGAATCCTGTCATTAAGCTGATGCGCTCAGGCGAGTTGCCCGTTAAAGGTAAAACCACGACTACAGGGACGACAGTTCGGTTCTTGCCAGATGACACAATCTTTGAAACGACCACTTGGAATCTGGAGACGATTGAAAGACGGTTGCAGGAAAGTGCGTTTTTGAACAGAGGGTTGACCATTGTGTTGAAAAATGAAAAGACGGGATACCAGAGAACCTTTCACGAGGAACGTGGGATTGAAGGTTTTTTGAACCTCATGAATGAGGATAAGACGACGCTCACTGACATCATCTCATTTTCAGGCAAGTCGAATGGGATTTTAGTGGATGTCGCCATGCAATATACAAGTGATTTTTCAGAACAAATCATCAGCTATTGCAACAACATTACGACGATTGAAGGCGGGACACACGTCACGGGACTCAGAAGTGGATTGACCCGGCTCATGAACAGTTACGGGAAGGAGCTCGGGATTTTAAAAGAGTCCCTGGACGGAAAAGATATCCGAACCGGTCTAGTCGCTGTGATTTCAATCAAACATCCAGACCCACAATATGAAGGTCAAACAAAAGGGAAGCTAGGTTCCACGGATGCACGTGGAGCGGTTGAGGATGTGGTCTTGAACGATGCTCCAAAACACTTCGATGTATTTATCGATGATGCAAAGCACATCCTGGAAAATGCGTTGAAAGCTTTGAAGCTTCGAAAAGCGGAAGACCGAGCAAAAGTGAATTTTCAGTCCAAAGGAATTCAGTTGCAGACGAATGGGAAGTTGACGAATGCAGGTTCACGGAAACCAGAAGATTGCGAGCTCTTCATCGTGGAGGGGGATTCTGCGGGCGGAACGGCTAAAGCTGGCAGAGACCGTCGGACTCAAGCCATTCTTCCTTTGCGTGGGAAGGTGTTGAATGTAGAAAAAACATCATTGGAAAAAGCGTTACAGAATAAAGAGATTCAAACACTATTTTCTGCGCTTGGCTGTGGCGTCGGAGAGTCGTTTGACATCAAAAAGTTGAAATACAACAAAATCATCATCTTAACGGATGCCGATGTTGATGGGAGCCACATTCGAATTCTACTACTGACTCTCCTATATCGTTTTGCACCTGCGCTCATCCATGAAGGGTTTGTTTATAGAGGCTTACCTCCTTTGTATAAGGTTGTTTTGAAGACGACAGGCAAGAAAGAAGAATTCTTATATGCCTACTCTGAAAGAGAATTGGCTCAAATGAAAGAAACACTCGGAACAAAAATTCGTAACATCCAACGGTTCAAAGGTCTTGGAGAAATGAATGCTGACCAGTTATGGGACACCACAATGAATCCGGAGACTCGTCGCTTAGGAAGAGTTCAGATTGAGAACGCTATTGGGGCGGATAAAATCACATCCGTTTTGATGGGAGAGAAGGTTGAACCACGCAAGCAATTTATCTATGACCATGCCGAGGATGCAAAGGTCGCAATCTGACATTAATAGAGGGCGGGAGTACTCCCGCCCTTTTTAAGGAGGGACACATATGACATTAAATAAATCACAATCAAACACGCTCAAACTATTAGCAATTCTATTCATGTTGATTGACCATATCGGTGGGATTTTGTATCCACATCTTGAAATATTAAGGATTGTCGGACGCATCGCCTTTCCTTTGTTTGCATATCAGCTTGCTATCGGATTCCGCCATACACGAAATCCGTTCCAACAGTTGAAATACTTATTTTTGTTCGGTCTGATTTCACAAATCCCTTACATGATTGGATTTGGTCTGACGGAAATAAGTCTAAACATTTTTTTCACACTGTTCGTGGGCTATGCACTTGTCCTTGCGATTGAAAAACAACGATATGGCGTAGGTGCCGTGATGGTGATTGTCGGTTCGGCGATACCGCTAGAATACGGGATATATGGTGTCTTGCTACCTGTTATGTTTCATTTGCTATCGAGTAGACCCATCTCTCAATTCCTTGCATTTGCCTTCGCAACGACATTGTACTCGTTGGTGTTGTCACCACTCCAAATCTTTGCGGTTCTCGCCTTCATGGTGTTGATTGTGGTGAAGATGACCCCAGGACTCAACGTGTCTGTGTCCAAGTGGTTTTTCTATGGATTTTATCCGGCACATATCGTGGTGCTATTCATCCTGTTCAAGTGGGTAGGGTGAGCCAACTTGCATGAATCAAAGACAATTGAACTATCATTGAAAATACTCTGAGAAAAGACAGAAAAGGGAGTTGATGCAATGGGAAAAATGAAAAAGAAAAATGTTCATTCTCTTTACGAAGAGGTCGTGAATATAAGCTATGAAGAAGAAATGAAACAATCATTTATGGATTACTCCATGACGGTCATCACTGACCGTGCGTTACCGGATGTAAGGGATGGGTTCAAACCCGTCCACCGTCGGATTCTATATGCGATGAGGATGATGAACCTGACATATGACCGTCCGCATAAGAAATCCGCCAGAATTGTCGGAGATGTCCTTGGTAAGTATCACCCACACGGAGACTCAGCCGTGTATGAGGCGATGGTTCGACTATCTCAAGACTTCAAGGTGCGAGTTCCATTAGTAGATGGTCACGGTAACTTCGGTTCGATTGATGGAGATTCACCTGCCGCTATGCGCTATACTGAAGCTCGATTGACCGAGGAAGCTTTATATATGTTGCAAGACTTCGAGAAGGGCGTCGTTGAGATGAAAGAAAACTTTGATGGGAGTGAAGAAGAACCCGTCGTATTACCTGCTTTGATACCACAATTATTTATAAACGGAACGATGGGTATCGCTGTTGGAATGAATACAAGTATTCCGCCACACAACCCAACTGAAATCATTGATGCGTCACTGCATCTCATCAAAAAACCGACTGCCTCATTAGATGAAATCATGGAGTTCGTAAAAGGACCCGATTATCCGTCTGGAGGAATGATTGTCAATGCGGATGATATGAGAGACATGTATGAGTCTGGACAAGGGACGGCGGTCATCCGCTCGAAGATTAAAGTAGAGCCAGGTCAATACGGGAAGACCAATCTGATTATCGAAGAGATTCCATACACATTTTCAGGAAGAAAAGAGAAACTTATCAACGACATCATCGACATGGTCGTCAATACGAAGAAGTTGCAAGAGATTAGTGACGTTCGTGATGAGAGTGACCATTCGATACGCATCATCATCGAATTGAAAAAAGGTGTGGACGCAGAAAAGTTCCTGCATAAATTATACCGACACACGAAACTTCAAGACTCCGAGAGCTACCGCTTCATTGCACTTGTTGATGGAAAACCTGAACATGTGGGGTTGCTCCCTTATCTACATCACTTTTTATCATTCCAAAAAGAGTTGTATCGCAAGCGATTTGAATATCTTCTGCCCAAGGCTGAAGCCCGAAGAGAATTATTGGAAGGGTTTTTATATGCGATTCCGGTCATGGATGTGATTATTGATGTTGTTCGAGGGTCGAAGGACGTCAAACAAATGAAAGCATGTCTGACAACAGGAGACACAACCGACATAGAGTTTGGGATGAAGAAACACCAGAAAGTAGCCTCGAAGTTTGGCTTCACACCTACGCAAGCTCAGGCTTTACTGGATATGAAGTTGCAACGACTAGGAAAACTCGAAGTCCTGCATGTCCAGAGCGAATACGATGAGCTGATAAAAGAAATTAACTTCTACCAGAGTGTATTGTCAGACGAAAGATTGATGATGAAAGAGATTCGCAAAACACTGCAATCCTACAAGAAAAAGCATAGTCGAGAACGGATGACGGTCGTCACAAACCAAAAGACCCAGGTTTACAAGGAAGAGGTCAAGGAGTTTGACGTCCAGATACAAGTCGATAAATTTGGATACGTAAAGGCATTGGAAGGCGGTACTGACGGTGACACCGAGTCGGTGCGGCAATCAATGATTGTGAAGAACACCGAGCGATTGGTTGCAATGACGACAGATGGCATGGCAGTACAGCTAAAGGTCGAAGATGTTCCAAGAGCCAAGGGTAAAGAACGAGGGAAGCCGATACAAGCTCTTGCCAACATGGAAAAGAGTGAAGCATCTGTCTTTCTTATCCCGAAGTCTGAATTGTTGGATTCCACCCTGCTGTTTGTGACTAAAAAAGGTCGTGTAAAGCTTATTAAAGGTTCGGAATTTGATACAAATCGTTCGAGCGTGCTTGCCCATAGGTTAGACGAGGGGGACAAGGTCTTGTTTGTCGGCAAGGTGACGAACGAGGTAATCCTTGTGTCCAAAGAAAACAAGGTGTTACGTTTTAAAACTTCTGGCATTCACTATCTGAAACGAAATAGCAAAGGCGTTACAGGTATGAAACTAAGACTTGATGATGAGGTGCAGTTATGTCATCCGGTGACGGACGAAGAGGATAAAATCGTCCATTCAGGTCTAGACTTGCCACTATCCGACATCATCAGAACTAAAATAGCGACATATGGCAAGGGTTATTGAGACAGGTCAATCAGACCTGTCTTTTTGCTTACACATAGAGCAGAAGTTGAATCGAATAAATTTGACTATTGTCAAAAAATAAAACTATGATAGATATAACAGCGACAGTTGAAATGGGTCGCAAACTACACATACAGATAGAACAATGAAAGGAGTTGATAAAATGTTACGACAAGAAAATTATAATCGAATCACTATTCATTCAGAGAACCAAGACATTATTCGACGTATCGTATCAAGACTATTGCTTATGGAGGGGAAGGGAGATGTGACCTGGACGAAACAGGAGGTTTATATCACGACATCGAAGAATCATATCCCGTATTATGCTCGGATGTTGGTCAGTACGTGGTTCGGAATCATCATGAATGATTTAACTTCTGAAGAATTGAAAGATGATGAAAACTGGCATATGTGGAAAGATGATTTTCGTTTTAGAGACTTCTTATTGAACGATGAACGATATGAAGCAATCAAGGAAGAACTCACATTAGGATTGAACAGTGGATATATCTCGATTGAACAAATGATTCAAGAATCACCGACAATGAAATCCTTGATAACCTCTATCCTAGATGAAGTCGTAAGCGGTGCGATTGCTGAAAAAATGAAACAGAACGGATATGTATAAATGAACAATGATTCTGAGGTTAATTCAATCGTAGCGCTAGGGATTGACCAAGGGATTGCAAATGTGGGGTTTGGACTCACAACGTTGAATGATATCGGCGACGAAGTTCTTCTTCATTCGGGAGTATTTAGAACGTATGCCTCAAACAGCGACGCTATACGTATCTTTCAAATCTTTGAATTCATAAATAAATTGATACATTCATACAATGTTGATGTGATTGGGTTAGAGAAATTGTTTTTCAATCCTGTGGAAAAGACCACAGGAAGAAACAGGTCTGCTTCCATTATGAGAACTCAGATGGTGTCCGGAGCAATTTACCTCTTGGGTGGGATACATCAACTACCCGTTGCAGATTACACACCAGGTACAGTAAAAAAGATTTGCACCGGAAATGGACGAGCATCGAAAGATGATGTCGTCAAACGCATCGAGGAGATTGCACAAAAGAGCGGAGTAGTGGTTAAAAACAATCATGAAGCGGATGCTGTCGGAATCTCATTGACAGCTCTCCGAAAACATTATGAAGCGATAGAACAAAAGAAAAGGAGTTGAGAATATGTCGAATCATTGGAAATATACGATGCAAAAGCATCGAGGGAAGATTTGGGTCGGAGGTTCGCTCTTGGTCACCGCACTCGTTTCAGGGGGACTATGGTTGGTCGTCAGTGAAGACTCTCCATTTTCAGAGACGAAAGAAGCTGTCAATTATTTGGCGGACTATTCGATTATGGCGAAATCGGATGGTGGGTTCGACTTGGTGCGAGTCGAGAACGGCGAACTAGTCGGTCAATTGCCATCGATTACAAGTAAACCAATGGCATACAAGGCTTCTACAGACCATGAGAAGTTATTTGCATTCGATGGGGATACGTTATATCAGGTTCAAGAGGAATCCGGTGAACTATCATCCAAAGTTCTCGCAAGCGGATTTGCAGGGAACACGCCAAATCAATTCAGTACTGATGGAAAAACACTTGCTGTCTATGATGATAAATTGAAGACATTGTCCATCTCGGACATTGCATCGGGCGCAAAGACAACCATCGACGACATTCCGGTTCTGAAAGATATTTTGATTCAGAACGAAAGTGTCTTTTACCTCACTGAGAATGAAATCGTAAAAGTCTCGAACGGGGTGGCATCGAAGATTGAAGTAGGCGAGACGTTGACATCGATGCAGGAGTCAGATGGGAATATCGTTGTTCACAGCAGATTCGGTGAGGACAAGGGTGAGAACATCGTACTCTATGTCAATTCCGAAACGATGGACATTGAAAGTCTACAAAAGACAGGTGCTACGAACTCACTCATGCTTACAAATGATGATGGGGAAGAATTCATTCTTGTCGGACACAGTGTCAATGGGGATACGCCATCTTATGAATTTGTTCGATACGGAATCCGAGACAATCGTTTAGAAAAAGATGATTTGACGTTGCGAATCCCGATAGAGGCAAATGAGATGGAGTACAAATCGACGAACCATGTTGTCGATAAAGATTATATCTACATGCAATCGCCTACCGGCTTGAAGGTCTATGACTTGAAGACTCAGCGTGTCGAACACGATATTCCATATGATGTCGAGTATGCAATGCCTGTCATCATTGAGAAAGGAGACGATACAAAATGAAAGTGAAAACATTGAGCGTGTTACTGATGTCGCCACTTCTTGTCCTTGCAGGTTGCGGGGACAAGGATGCCGTGGTCGCCCCGGACAAAGAACCTTCACAGGTAGAGGCGGAATATAAGACTGAATCAGGGGACAAGAAGAGATTGAGTGTATATGATGTTTCAACATTGTTCACCGGAGAAAAGTTTTTAAAGGATTACAAAGACGAACTTGCAAAACATGGATACGAGGAACCGGTCAAAGAAATCCTTTTGGCTGATGGGGACGTGAAAAAGATGGGAGCCATCTATCAAGTGGAGGATGGTTTGGCTGTATTGGAATATGATGATGCAACGAAGTCGGTAATCGCCGTCACGAGCTTTGAAAACATGGAGCAAGTCGAAATTCAAGAGAAGAAGACGATGCTCTACGCACTAGAGAATGAATTGAATCAATCGACAGACGAAATTCAAAAGAATGCTCTACAAAAAGAAATTGACCAAGGATGGCAAGAAATCGCCGAACTTGAGCAGGGTCAACACTGAGCAATGATTATTTCTTCAATAAGTTTAATAGACTAACGAGAATACTTTTGTCAACGCTATCTATAATGAGAGTAAGCAAGGACAAAAGGTATTCTTAAACCAAAAAGAATTTACTTCAAAGGGAGATGAAAGTTATGGAAAAAAAGAGATTCACATTCGGAAGTTTGTTTAAAGGACAAGAAGAGGGAACTGCAGTCGGTTACGTTGAAGGTTGGGTAACTGGAGATTTGCGAGATGGTACCGGTGAAAAACCTGTTACGAACTTCCAAATCGTCACACACAACCGTGCGAAAGAATTTAATTACGCTTTAGGTACTGAAGCCCCTGTCACTGAAGACGGAGCGGTATTCCTAGACGTTGCGGCTTGGGAACAACTTTCAGGACGTATCAAAACGGCAGGCGTTCGCAAAAACTGTCTAGTCGGTATCTCTGGATTCTTTAAAGTCGAAGAGTTTGACGGCAAAAAACGCCTCAAAATCGTCGCACGAGACTTCAAGGTTGTTCGCTATCCAAACGATGGTGCGGATGCCCCGAAAAAAACAGCGGAAACGGTTCCGGCTTCAGCTTCAGCACCTGCTGATGATGACCTCCCGTTCTAAACAAACATTTCAAGAGAGACATTATGTCTCTCTTTTTTTGTTTCATGTATTGTACATTCTCTGCATAGTATGAGAGATAGAAAATTATTGGCGTAGGTGACTACATTTTATTTTAATGGAATTATTCCTGAAGGAGTCGAACTCAAACATGAAGAAAAAGGCTACATTTTTCAAAAGTGTATTGGAAGAAGTCAAGAAAATTAGCATCACCGATATAGTAGAAGAGTACGTGACAGTCAAGCGGAACCCTTATTCGGATAATGATGCGCATTGCCCATTCCATGCCGATGAGAGTTTCGGGTCATTCAAATTGAATGATGAGATGAATATCTATAAGTGCTTTTCTTGCGGAGAAGGTGGGAACGGGATTCGCTTTGTGATGGAAATGGAAAAGATTGAGTATAAGGAAGCCGTCATGAAGATAGCTTACATGCACAATATTGTCACAAAATCTCAAGCAGAAGCGTATTTCGAAGGGGTCTCTGGTGATACAAAGGTAAGACCGGTTGAACGAAAAGCGAGGGCTAAATCTGATGATGTCGTCGATAAGGCGTCTGTTGAGGTTTTAGATGGTCTGTTTTCGGCGTTCATGGATACGTGTACATTATCTGATGCTCATCAAGAGATTTTAAAAGGGAGAGGACTGTCAGACGAAGAGATTCAAGTCGGGGGATTTTTCACATTTCCAGAAGCGTCTCAGGATTTCTTGCTCCGCTTCTATAAAACGATGGCTGAGAGAGGGTTGGACAGTCAAGAACTCAAACATGTCCCGGGTTTTGTTACTGCAGACCATTATGGTGAAATGAAAAATGGGCAAAAAAAATACCTTTATGTATTCACAAACAAAAAAGGTATAGGCATTCCTGTTAGAAATAGCAATGGACAGGTTGTAGGAATTCAAATCCGTCAAGATGATGTCGATAAAGACCAAAAGCGCTACACCTGGTTTTCTTCGACCTATGCTCAACATAAAAACATTTACAAGCATGGGACGCCTGCAGGAGCACCTCTTCATACGACTTATTCTAATGGGGAACGATTCAACAATGTGGTGTTTATCACGGAAGGCATTTTTAAATCAATAGCTATTTCCAGACATTTTGGTTCAACTGCCATCTCATTGCAAGGAGTAGGCAATTTTCAGGAGATTGTAGAAGAATTGAATGGCATCGAGAAGAAACAGGGCGAAATAAAATATATCTTCGTCGCACACGATGCCGATATGGTGGAGAATGTGAATGTCTTTCTACATCTAAAGAAATTGGTCAATCAAATCAAAGAAGCTTTTCCTCATATCAAATTTTACAATGCGATGTGGGATGAATCATACGGAAAAGGGATTGACGACCTGATTCACAATCAGGAAACCGCACGTCTCAAACGAGTCGATATGGATGAGTTCATGGCGGCTTATGATAGTATCATTGAGCCCCTTGAAAAGGCATATCAGAAAAAGATTCGAAATATTGATAAGAATGTCATAAGAACCGTCGTTCAAGAAAAGGTATTTAAACTTTTCATGACAGCCTAAGACCCCTTAGAGGGTCTTTTTTTATCTCCAAAAGCGCATGCTTATTGACTATAGTCAAAAAAATAAATATAATGAAATAAAAAAGTCCGGTAGGGGGAGTGATACAGATGCAAGAAACACGAGAGTCTTTTTTTCAAGAAGTCTTAGAGAATGTAAGGAATATATCGATTCGGGATTTGATTCTAAATGTTTACGAATTGCAACCAGGTCTTTGTCCTTTCCATAATGACCGGACTCCAGGTTCTTTCTCGGTCATTGACCGAAAACGAAAATACTATTGTTGGTCTTGTGGGGAGCAAGGGGATGCAATCAAGTTCGTCCGAGAAACGGAAGGTATCGGATTCCCTGAAGCGGTATTCAAGATAGCGTTGATTTACGGCATTGTGACAGAGGAACAAGTGGCACTGTACAATAGTGGTTCAACTTTTAAAGAAGAAACAACGAAAATTGTTCGTTCATACGACAATCTTTGGAAAAATAGCGTTGAAGACCATCGTGCTGAACCGGATGTCATCTCCAATGTTCTCGATATCTTTTCTCAAGGGGAGAGTGTCATCGAAGGAAGTGGCAAAAAACTTTCGACGAAACATTTAGAACACTTGAAGCAAGAGCGCTTGTTGACGGATGAAGAAATCGAGAAAGTGGGGTATTTCAGCATACCTTCACGAAGTAGTCGGTATCTCAAGCATTTCCTTCAGGCTTTGGAGGACGAATACGGATATGACCAACACATGTTGAAAGGTGTTCCGGGGTTCTATAAGAAAAAAGGAGATGTGTCGAAACGTGCTTATACATTCCTGTCCATCAAGGGTATCGGAATACCTATTCGAGACTTGCATGGGAAAATTCAGGGGATTCAAATTCGGAAAGATATCGCCAAGAAAGGTGAAAAGCGTTATATCTGGATGTCCTCTAGTTTTGCCAATGACGAGGACACAATGGAGTTTGGCACAGGGAGCGGTTCGCCCATTCATGTATCTATACCTACCAAAAACAAATATCCCTACGTTCTTTTCATTACAGAAGGAATATTTAAGTCAGAAGCAATCGCAAAGCATTATCAAGCTCAAGCACTGTCGATACAGGGGATTCAAAATTGGAAGCAGGACTTGATTCATACGATTCATGACCTGGAGGAGCAACAGAATCATCCATTCTTGAATATTATCGTCATGTTTGACAGTGACGTTGCATCCAATATCAATGTGTTTGAATCTCTTTCTGCGATGGTGGAGGCGATGAAAGAGTTCGATGTGAAGATACATTATGCATGGTGGGAAAAGGATTTTGGGAAAGGGATAGACGATGTCATCCAATCGGGATATCAGGACAAGGTAAATCGAATTTCAGCAGACACGTTCGTCTCGACATATCGTTCGTTAATCGATGAGATTGAAGAGATGCACGGAATGAAAATAAGAGATGTTCTCAAGGACTTTGGGAATGAGTTGATTGAAGAAGGGTTCGATGACAAGATAAAGCCACTCTTTTTGAAACAACGATAATGAAAAACATTGATGAGCTTGTCTTTTGTTGAATAGGATGAGGTATCTAAATAAACAGGAGTGTTGCAAATGGCAAAAACCAGGACACAGAAACTTAGAAAGAGACTCGAACGTGAAGGTAGATACGATGTCACTCTGAAACGCAGAGGCAGGGAGATTGCCATCTCGACCCTCACAAAACGAACAAAAACAAAGCGGGAGCTGTTGGAAGCGAAACGTAAGAAACATCCAAAAAAGAGTTTGGATTAGAAGGCATTGGTCATTGAGAATGCTCATAGAATATAGAGTGCTCGACCATTATAACTGAAGGAGGAGATATGGAATGGATATGTTGATTCAACTATTAAAAGACAATTTTGTTTTCATTGTTTTAATAATCGTTCTACTTGTACTGATTCGTTTGCTCATGAGTAAGGTTGTCGCCATCTTAGGAGGACTGTTGATTGCCGGTCTCGTATATTACGGGATAACAGGAGATATTTCTCTTATGAATAAGAGTGTTGACAATGCAGTCTTGGCGGTTGACACAGTAAAAGAAGAAGTCAAAACGGTAGAATTCGAACGGACGTCAGATACTACCTTCACATTGAAAACCACGAGCATGTCGGTTTCAGGAGATGAAGAGTCAAGGATTGCGAAAGTCACGTTAGGAGGCAACACATTCGATGTTCCACTAAAGAATATCTATAACGTGCTTGACGAGGCAACGAAAGCAAAAATCAACATGGAGTGAGTGGAGAAATCCTCTCGCTCTTTTTTATTAGTTTTGAACGCCTTGCATAAGATGAAGAATGATGCAAAAGAAGGTGTTTTCATAAACATAATTGGGAGGTCGATTGAAATGAAATATGAGCTGTATCAGAAATTGGATGAATGGACAATCTATTTTAACGAAAATCGGAAGTACTTATCAAAAGAAATCAAACGATTTGCGGATGAACACAACACGGAAAGGGAGAGCCTTTTAATCAGATTGAAAATTGGAAAGGATATCGACTTCATTTCGGATGTCACGATTGTCATCCACCCCGGACAAATGATTGAAATGAATGGTGTTACGAATACACCGGCAGGAAAAGGTTTTTCGAAGCCTGGAGAAAATGTGCAAATTCAATACCGTTGTCTTGTCAAACGAATTGATGGACAAGCAAAGGTTGTCTTTGAGAGTGTCATGCTCGTACATGATGGGTCGATGGAGTCTGCCTCGCCCGGGCTCAAGATGTCCGATGTCTTGAGATACTTCTCTGACGAAATCTTCATGGGTGAAAGCGATTCAAAAGCTAAGAGCTTGCCGATTGAATCGTTGAATGAACTCATGCAGATTCAAGAAAAGGTGATGAGGAAAGAAAAAGACTTAAAGGGTATCATTGACATGAAGAAAGCTTATGCAGACTTGTCGAGGAGCTTTCCATCTCAATGACGCGAGTGCACGAGGCAGTTGAGGGCTTAGAAGCATTGGAAGATGAATATGATGTGATTCTCAGCAGATTGAATTTGAACTATGACTTAAGGTTGGTGAGTATCACTACTGAGGATTGGCTTGAGTGGGAAGACAACCTTGAAAGGATAGTGGTAGGTCTATTTGAAAAGATGCACCCGAGCCTTACATCAGATTTGATGATTTCAAGAGACTCTGATGTGAAAGATGAAGAAATGCGATTTATCTATTACTCAGATGTGGGAAAAGTTGAGATTGTATTTGCATTCAACCCAAGGACTTTGGAGATAATGTATAAAAACATCACAGTCAACAAATATGAGGAAATCTACTCATTGTTGGCGTGACAAAATGGGAACCGTACATTTCGGCGTATGGTTCCTTTTTATTTGAGTAGAAGGTCAGACATATTTTTTTCAAGAGTTCGACAAATTTTGGTTCTAGGTTGTTATGAAACTTTGAAAGTTTGAGTAGATTAATGATGAAACAGAGGTACTGGTTGCTTCTGCCAAACAAAAACATATTCACATAAGGGAGTGATTGGAAATGAAAAAAGCAAAAGATATCGTTTCTAAAGCAAGCCTTGCTCTCGCATTTGGAGTAGCGGCAATCGGTACAATGGGTGTCGTGGCTCCAGAAGAAGCGCATGCAACGGCAAAAAACGATAAAAACGATAAAAAAGAGGAACCTAAGGGAACCGCAACAGCATTGCCTAGTGTCACGATTGGTGCAGACGGTGTTACGACAACTGGAGAAATGGACCGGGAAAAAGACATGGCGGAATCATGGAACAACTTTATCAATAAGTATCGTTTCTGGATTTCTGGTATTGCAGGTATCGCCGCAGTATCGATGATTCTATTCTTCATCATTCAATTTATGAAGCTTGGGGCATCTGCAGGTAATCCGTCAGCACGTCAACAAGCTATTTCCGGACTCGTTTTTGCAGGTATTGCGGCGGCAGGTCTAGGTGGAGTAGCGATTATCGTAGGTTTCTTCTACACTGCACTATCATGATGTTCAAAAGAGTCTCTAGTAGGCTCTTTTTTCTTTGGTTGAACCGAGGTTCGACCGCTCAGAATAGCATGTTTTCATTGATTTATTCTAAAATGAGAGAAGTTAAATTAGTATTATAAACAAAATTCATATTGACTATATTAAAAATAGTTATGAAAGAAAGATTGGGGGAATGACAATGAATTTGTATCAAGTACCACCGGACGTGAAAGAAAAAGAAAAAGTTATCGGCGGACTTTTTGATTGGGGGCAGTTTTTTTGGATGTTAGGCGGAGCAGGTATTGCGATTGTACTGTTTTCAGTTTCATACATGACTTTAAATTCTGAGATATTTTCGCTCATTTTGGGGGTCATTGGATTGACGACATGTCTACCGTTCGTATTCGTCAAGAAGAAAGGGTTGACGCTTTTTC
Organism: Exiguobacterium sp. s140; assembly: GCF_018617035.1. Taxonomy (GTDB): domain Bacteria; phylum Bacillota; class Bacilli; order Exiguobacteriales; family Exiguobacteriaceae; genus Exiguobacterium; species Exiguobacterium profundum. The sequence continues at coordinate 134,623 of NZ_JACSJK010000003.1, read as the reverse complement.
GATACCTGACACTTAAACGAAAGTTACGTAGTCAAAAAGGCGATTTAGCTAACAAGCGAAAGGAAGTGATTGAGTAATGATGATTGCAATCGGGATTTTATTGCTATTTACATTGTTCGGTAGCATGGGGTATGCGGTATATTATGCCATCAAAAAAACAAGCCCAACAAATGGAGATACGTCAGTTAAAAAAGATATTGAAACGGCTCAAGAGTTTTTACCATTCCAAGATATCCAGGACTCCATGGTGAACCTTGGGAACCATCAATATCGAGCATATATTGAGGTGTCTTCGATTAACTATAATCTGAGAACCAATAAGGAAAAAGGGGCGATTGAAGCAACGTTTCAACGTTTCCTAGACTCATTGACTTTTCCGATTAGTATCTTCGTTCATACCAAGACGATGGACAATACGAAACAAATGCAGAGTTTAGAAGGTGATATCACTGAAACGTTAAAAGACTATCCGAACCTTTCTGAGTACGCTGAAGTCTACTTTAAAGAATTTGGACAGATTTATGAGCGTATTGGAAACACCAAACAGAAAAAGAAATACATCATTGTTCCATTGGATGAGGCTCTGACATTGACCAACTCAACAGACGTCGAAAAATACGACTATGTGTTAAAAGAAATGTACACACGATGTCAGATGGTGCAACAAAGCCTTTCATCTATGGGGATTGAAACAAAATTGCTGACAACACCGGACATTTTAGAGTTGGCGACATCCGTTTATCATCGGACAAACCATATGCATGTGGACGGAGTGATTGATGGTGACTTCACAGCACTTATCGTCGAAGGCGAAAGTCAGGAATACGGAAAGACTGAGCAAGAAAAACTCGACATCATCTTAACGGAAGCCTTGAAGAAAATTGAAATCGAGGTCTTGGGCAAACGCCGATTTGGTGTGAGTCAAGAGGGTGAGCAAATTCGAAAGGTCTTACTGGACTTGAAAGAAAACGCTGACGGAATTCAAAACAATGACAATACGGGGGAGTGGTGAGTATGGGAAGAAAAAAGAAAAACAAGTACATTGATGATGCCAACTTGGTTGTTTCAGATGAAGCGAGTGAGAATTCACGCATATTCGAAAAAGGGATGACGAATGTCAAAGATTTTATCGCTCCACCTTCTTTCGAACGAAATCATCAGGACTATTTAAAAGCCGGAGATAAGTATGTCAGAAGTTACATCATGACAGGATTCCCTGCCAGTATTCGTGTCGGTTGGTTAGATACAATCATTCATGGCGAAGCTGATACAGACTTGACCATTCATATCAATCCCGCTGATGAGCGACTCGCTTTGGACGAGTTGACAAATAAAATCACCCAGTTCGAGGCACAGCTTCACATCGAGCAAGAAAAGGGGAGTATCCGTAACGAAACGAAATTACGGAACATGGTTGTCTCACTATATGCTCAACGTGAGCGATTGGAGCAGAACTATGAGAGTCTGTTCCACATCCAGATTGGTGCAAATTTATTTGCTGACACCAAGGAAGACTTGGAACGAGATGCTCAGAAAATTGACAATAAACTTAAAGGTAACAAAGTATATTTGATGCCAACCTATCTGAGACAGGCTGAGGGCTATAAAACGTCATTACCATTTGGGAAGACATATGTTCCTGACCTTTTTCGAAATTTCAACACTGGAGCGCTCACAGCGTGCTTCCCATTCTATAATGCGGAGATTTCGCATGAGACGGGAGTATTTATCGGGGTCAATCTAGAAACAAACACACCTATCATGATTGATTTCTATGACCGTGAAAAACTGTTGAACTCGAACATTACGGTCTTTGGTCAAGCAGGTTCTGGTAAGACTTTCGCTGTTTCCCTTTTGACGATGCGTTCTGCGCTTCGTGGTGTCCGAACGGTCATCATCGACCCTGAAAACGAATATCAAGCACTAACAAGAGCTCTTGGTGGGGCATATATCAGCATCTCCACCGATAGCAAGCACTTCTTGAATCCGTTCGACGTAGAGTCGGAGGTCAACCCAGATGATGGAATCGAGAAAGTTGACCTTAAGGCAAAAGCGGCTGATATCTTGAACTTGATTGCAGTTATGGCAGGTGGATTGAATGCTGAACAACGGTCAATCGTCGCAACAGTCGTCAAACAGACATATGAGGATTTAGGATTCAATGAAGACCCGAAATCCTTGCTCATTACAGATGCCTTTTTCGATGAAGAAACTGGAATTTTCTACACCGAAGGGATGCGTAAGCCGATGCCGACATTCTCCGACTTCCATGAAAGGTTGTTGGACTTGGCACGTTCAGAGAGCAATAAGGATACATTAAGTCTTGCTAAATCTTTAGAGATTTACAAGAAAGGTGGAATCTATGACCTCTTTGATTGTCACACGTCTGAAGAACTCTTGAATTTCAAAAATGCACCGATTGTTACCTTCGATATTTCACAGTTGGAAGAGTCCATCTTACGCCCTATCGGGATGTATGTCGCATTGTCTTGGTCTTGGGAGAAATTTGCGAAGAAGAACCGTCACATCAAAAAACGTATCGTTTGTGACGAAGCTTGGATGCTCGTCAATAAGAGTATGGCGGGGCACGAATATACCGGACAATTCCTAGAGAACTGTTCACGGCGTATCCGTAAGCGCAATGGTGGATTGCTTGTGGCATCACAACAATTCATGGAATTTGCGGACAGCCAACAAGGTCAGGCGGTACTCAAAAATGCTGTGACCAAAATCTTGCTCAAGCAAGACTCAACGGATATTGATGGCGTACAGGACATGTTTAAGCTGTCGGACGGTGAACGAAACTTCCTTCTTCAGGCACAGCGAGGAGAAGCGCTCATCAAGATGGGACAACAGAGTTCAGTCGCTCATGTATTGCCGTTTGACTATGAGATTGAGTTCATTTCTAAAGCGAACCAACAAGTCACAGGAACGAAAGCTTCATAAAAAAAGGAGGTTGATACACATGAAAAAACAACGACAAAAGAATAATCTCCTTCAAAAGACTTTAGTGAGCTTGATGGCGGTGACCTGTATGTTTACCGCCATCTCTCCTATGAAAGCATCCGCTCACAGCGCCTATTACTTATCAACGACGCTGAACGTTGCCAATTCACGATATGAGCCGGCTATCATGTCTGATGAGAAAGGATTCACACACGGTCATAGCAGTCACCGTGAATCAAAGTTGGGTTATATTCACGGATATGACTGGGAAAATGTCAATTTGACGTCCGATTTAGAAAACCTGAAAAAAGACAAGTTTGTCAGTCATGACCTTGTGAACAATCCATATCTTATCTTCACATTCCCTGGTATTGAAAACTCAAAAGGCTATGACGGGGGGTCGTTAGACCTTGCTCGTGCCGAATGGGTCTCTCGCACCATGATTCAGAGTTTGAACGATGCCATCGGATTCATTGTTCAAGATAGCGGACTTAAACCGAACCAGTCGGAGCTCATCAAGCTTGGAACCGAATTGGCGAATGCTTCAGCTAAAAACGTTGAGAGCACGATAACTTACAATGGGAAAAAGTATAAGGTGACGGGGAACAAGAACGCCCCAGAAGATGAGAGACGAATCGGGGTCACGGGGACGGCATATGTGAAGATTGTGACGCCATCGAAGAAAACACGACACTTTGTATACAAAGTTCCAAAAGGATATATCAAGTTAGGTGGGAGTGCTTCCGCCGAGCAGAAGAAAGTTTGGTCTCCATTGGCAGAAAACGTACCTTCTGATTTGAAGGACGAAGTGAATGAGGGCGATACAAAGTATCTGACATGGAAGCATGTCGTTCTTCAAGCGCATTATTATGTGGTAAAGCACAATGTTTACTACAACACACTAGATGAAGTGATTAAGCCGAGTAAGCTAGAGTCTACGATGACTGATTTAGGTGACAACTTGATGTTGGGACTCCGCTCGATGTTGGGACTCTATTCATTCTCAGAGCTGATGTTGAATGATGGGGAACGTGGTGGAGCAGGTTACTTCAAGGGCATCATGCCGATGACTTGGTTCGAATCTGCGAATGTGCTTCATTGGGTGTCCGTCATTTTAGCTTGGATGCTCATGATTCTCGCATTCGTTCGATTGTTCTCCCTAAGAAACTTAGCTTCCATTAACATTGCGAAGCGAGTGGACTTGATGGAAGGTGTCAAGTCGATTGTCACAGTAGGGTTTGCGCTGATGATGTTCAACCCAATCTTCTACTTCTTGGCACACATGAACTTCTTGCTCGTAGATATTATGAAAAATACATCGACTGTAACCTCGAACTTTGGTGCGTCATCTCCTGGTTCAGGAGTTATCTCATTCCTGATTATCAACGGGGCATACCTTATTATGGAACTGTATTTCAACTTCATTTATATCGCAAGAGCGATTGCAGTGATGGTACTCTATGCAACGGGTCCTTTATTTGTTGCCTCGCTTGCGTTCGGAAGTAAATATTCACAGATGTTCTCCACATACATGAGAGAATTGGTCGGAAATATCTATGTACAGACTTTCCATGCATTGTTGGTAGCCCTTTTTGCATCAGTATCAACATTTGGTGGACTTCGACTGTTCGAACAATTGGTCGTTCTTTTCGCTTTCATTCCAATGACAAAATTCTTCCGTGAAGCTACGGGTATCGGTGGTGGATTGATGGATGTCGGGGCTGGAGCATTTGGAGCTGTCGGAGGACTCGCACAAGCAGGTTCTAAGAAGATGCGGAGTGGCGGTGGAAAATCGTCCAGTTACTCAAAATCGAATACATCAAGCTCGAAGTCTAGTACGACTGGAGAAGGGATGCAGAGTCACAAGAGTTTTGCTGATTATCAAACTGGAAACAATGGTAAGGGAAGTGGAAGCATGGTTGGAAATGACAATGCAACCATGTCGAAAGGTGGCAACGGCTCAGCCACAAAACCAGGTGGCGAAATCACTCCAGGTGGCGGAGGAGCGAGTGCTCCAAGTAATGCGGTTCTCAAACAGAATTCTAGCAACGCCGGTGGAGGAACCGTTAGTATGGCGTCGAACGATGTTTATGCAAAAGCGAATCGTATTCGTGAGAAGAAGGATGAATTCATGAATTCGACCGCAGGTAAGACGATGGGAGCAGGAGTTCAGGCAGGAAATGCCATCTCAGCAGTCGGTATGGCGGCAGTCGGTAATGGCTCTGTTGGTCAGAACATGGGCGCATCTGCAGGAAACCGAAAACCAAACATCAAAAAATCTTCCACACAACATGCTTCGGCACAAAATAGCCCGGGCTTCAAGCAACAAGCTCCAAAGAGCATGGGTGACTATGAGAACACTGGAAACTATGAAGGCTATGAGCCGGACAACGGTAACTTCACCCATTCATTCCGTAAGGACAACGGGGAAGGCTATGACCAGATGTATGATGAACATGCCATCAAGCACGTTGAAATGGACGGGAAGGACATCGCCTATACGTATGACTATGATTTAGATGCGAAATCATTTAATTCAGGGAAGTATTACACGGGCGCTGATAATGAAAAAATGATGGATATGTATATGGCATTTAACGGTGGAAGTGAAGAACGTAAAGACCATTATACAAAACAAGGTATCACAGGAGTGTCTTATACCAAAGGGGAGGGGATGAAAGTGACTGCGAAGCCAGGAACTAACCATGTACATGGAGTCCAAAGCACCAACACACATCACCGCTTCACTAAAACACCAGGTTCGAACACCAACGCCAATATGCTAGACAGCATTCGCACAGGGAACGAACGTGAGAAGTATAAAAAAAACACCTAAGCGATTGGTGACATAGCCAGACTAATGAAGAGGGGATTTGTCCCCTCTTTTTTGACTAATTGAACATATATTTATGTCTTATATTGAAAATTATTTCAGGTTCTTGAATAGGATAGTGAATACAGTACAAATGAAGGGGGAATGTACGATGAGTGAACATGACCACGAAGAAATAAATGGGTCTGACAATAGCCAAAGTTCGAGTACCGATAGCAATCAGTCAGTAGAGATGGCGAAGAATGTTGGGAAATCTGCAGGACGCAAGGTCGGAGGGAAGTTAGGAAAAGCCGGTATGAAGAAGCTCGGAAAGGCGGTTGCTAAACTCGTGGCAAAAGTAATTGCCAAGCTGATTGCACTGCTAGGTCCCTATGTGTTAGCGGCTCTTGCGATTATCATACTACTCGTCATGATATTCTCTATCGCCTTTGAGATGGAAGACAATAAGGGGAAAGAAGAGGAATATCAAGAAGAAGATGTTCGGATGGACAACAAATTGACCAAGAATGACAAGGGTGAATATGTGAGTTCGAAGATGTCTAGTGCCAACAAGGTCGTGAAGGCATTTTATGCCTACTATAGCCAACAGTCCTACTATAAGGTCATCAACGGGAAGATGTATAAAGCGGATGACCTGGCTGTAGAGGCGGTCAAGGATAAGTATGCACGGGAGAAGGAATTCATGCTTAGTCCGGATTTTATCTATACCATGGACGAGTACTTAAACAAGGATAAGTTCCGTTTTCCTGAGCAGTTCATCCAACCGGTTCATCACGATTCAAAAACTTTCGAATTGAAACAGCTCACGCATAAAAACAGACTACTGAAAGTGGAAAGTCAGGCGTACCAAGAAGAAACGGGTATTCCGATTCTAGGTAAGAAAGAATTGGGTGTTTGGGATTATGGCTTTGCACCAATCCTTCAATATAAGAAATTCGCTGAATCTCGCAAAAACGTTGGGAACATCACGCAGACTCAAGTGTGGGATAAAGAAAAACAGGCATTCATCAATCAAAAAGTAGAAGGTGGAAAGAAGATAGAGGAAAATGTCTCTGGGTTCCCTAAGACCGTTTACATGATTGAAGGTGTCACAACCTCGATTGGTTCTATCAAAAACCAAATTGAACATGAATGGCGAAACACGGGCGAAACATGGACGAAAACCTTGACCAAAGATGTTACGGTAGATGTCCGGTATGAGGAGAAAGTGGACGTTCAAGCTGTCAACGAAGCGGGACTACCTCTTTATTACACGGTTGACGAGACCGGTGCCTCAACGAAAGAGATTACGACAGGAAAAACAGCATTCCCTGTCATGACCTCAAAGACAGTCGTCAAATATAAGAAAGAGAAAAAGCAGATTAAGGAACAAGTAGAAGGTTATGTCTGGTCAAAAGAACCTCGTTATGTGGGTGAACCGGATACATCCAAAATTGTAGGAAGTCGATATATTGAGGACTATCTGTATCACTATGAGGCGCAAGTGCCGAACAACGCACTAGGTGGCTTCTATTTGAAAGAAAGAACAGGGAAGGACATCAAAGGTTTGGAGAGTATTTTGAAAGATGTCGAAGAAGACCTTGAAACTTCAAGTGAATATGACAACCCCCAAACGGACTCTGATACAAATCTAGGCGCATTGATGGGCGTCCAAGGTGGTTCGGATAACTTCAAGCGTGCGATGCAATACGCACCGTATTATCAGAAATACGGAGAGATGTATGGAATAGACCCATTGTTGCTTGCGGCAAAAGGTGCGCAAGAGCGAGGTGGTGTTCACTCAAGCGTGAAGGATGCAGGAGGAGCTATCGGTATTTCACAGATTCAAGTGACTTACCATGTCAATCAGACCAAAAAGGCGTTCAACTATCAGACCGGGAAAGTTGATACAGTTGTCGCCACGATGGACAAATTGCAAAACGTCGAAACCAATATCCAAATCGGAGCGATGATTTTGCAAGGGGCAATGAAGGCTCAGAAGTATAACCCGCTCATCGGGTTACAGGGATATAACTATGGAGATGGTGGGATTAACAAAGTCATCACCGCCTATGCTTCCAGTAAAGGAACTACCGTAGATGCCGTCAAATCGAATCCGAAAGATACAGGGTGGTTGGAATGGCGTATGAAAGTTCACGGTACGGGCTATGGAGACGTTCAGTATATTGAACATGTTCTGAAACACTATCCAGGTGGAGCCCAAAAACCATGGATTATGGATGCGAAAGGAAACAAAGTCTATATCGATGGGAATATAAAAATGGGAGCAGGTATCTCTCAAGGAGACACAGGAAGCAACTTCTCTATCCTCGACTTCATCGACCAACTGATGGATAAATGGTCAGAGCTATTCTCGGATGTGCCAAAAGAGTTCAGTACAGAGCGGGTTCGTTATTCGAACAAGCAAATCGGGAATGCGCCTGTAGACCTTATCAATATGTCACTAGCGATGAAGGAGAAAAAATATTGGACGGAATATGATTACATCACACCTAAACAATGGAAAGAGAAATACAAGCTCTTGTTCTCGGCACCACCTAGCATGACGGGTGGAGCAGAGTCGAGCGTTGACGAGATGTTGACAGCATATTTCCCTAACGGCTATGGCAATGTCGTTGAGAAGGCAGACACCGTGGCAATTCCGTTCAATGGTAAAGGTATCTCGGTTAAAGCCCCAGACGGTTCGAAAGTCCTCTCTATCGCCGATGGTGTCATCAAGGAAGTCGGAAGAGATTTTGTTGTCGTTGACCATGGAAATGGGGCGGTGAGCAGATACTCCACGTTGAAAAAGGTTTCAATTAAAGAAGGGGAACAAGTGAAGAAAGGTGCCACCTTAGGGATTTCGAGCAAGGATGTGTTCTTGGAGGTGTTGTTAGACGGTCAACCTACCGACCCTTCATGGGTGGTAGCGGGCGGAAGTCTGACAGGTGCGTTCATCACTCCGGCACAAGGCAGATTTACGAGTAAGTTCGGATGGCGTGACAACCCGACAAGCCCAGGTAACCCAGACTATCATACTGGTGTAGATATTGCGGCGCCAGTCGGAACACCTATCTTAGCGGCAGCTGACGGTGTCGTCATCGATGCCGGATACCGAGGCGCATATGGGAATCTCATCCACATCAAACACAATATCAATGGTAAAACGATGTCCACTGTGTACCCACACTTGAGTTCGATAAATGTCAGTGATGGGGACACCGTCAAACAAGGACAAATCATTGGAGGCATGGGTTCAACCGGAAACTCGACAGGCTCACACCTTCACTTTGAAATCCAAAATGGTACCGGTCGATATAAGGACAATCCACTCGACCCTGCCCAATTCGTGAAACTGTGACAAAAGAAAGAGGTCATTCCTCTTTCTTTTTTTGTTGAAAACGATTGACGTTGTTATGAAGTGAATCATATTGAAATAGCATAAAGGGAAGCTAATGAGGCTTCCTGCCATAACACATCATCTTTCAGTAAAGGAGTGGTAATCATGAAAACAACCAAGATGAAACAAATCATGTCGTCTGCAGGACTGACATTTTTCGCTCTCGGGATGACTGCGCCAGTACTCATGCCGACTCAGGCAGAAGCTTCTGGAGTAGATAAGATTGTCGAAAGCACAAGCGATGGCGTCATGATGAAGAATCAGACGTTGTCCACCACACAGACCGATGAGAACGGAAACAAGTATTACTCAGCATCCGGAGAGATTCCGAGCGTCAATGCGAAGCAGGCTTCGGATTGGGCTGAACGCAAAGGGGGAGACTTTGTGAGCGTCCTGACGACGTTCGCATACCCATTCTCGATTGCGATTTTCGTTATCTCTGTATTCCTTGTCGGTCTGGGAGCGATTGCAAAAAATGACTGGCTCAAACGAGGCATCTTCGGGATGGCGATTTCGATTGTTGTCTTTACGGCAACGATTTTCGCACCAGAACTTCTGCAATTCTTCTCAGAATGGTTGGCATCTTAAGAGAGACTTCGGTCTTTCTTTTTTTTATGGCTCGTAAGTGATATAAGCACTAATATTTTTGACAATAGTCAAATATAAATGAGAGAATTTAATAACTCAGATGAAATAATGACAAGGAGTGTGGGATATGGGTATTTTAAAACGCTTAAAAGAATCAGAGACGAAACGATTTCTAAAACAGGCTGAAAAGAAAGTAGTCAAAATTGAGTCGCTCTCAGATGAAATTCGAAAACTATCTAATGAAGAAATTCAATATAAAACGACGGAATTCAAGAATCGATTGAAAAATGGTGAGACGCTCGATGACCTTTTGGTCGAAGCATTCGCCGTATGTCGAGAAGCCTCTGAACGCATCTTGGGCATGCGTCACTATCCCGTACAATTAGTCGGTGGTATCGCCTTGCATCAAGGTACAATTGCGGAAATGAGAACAGGTGAAGGGAAAACATTGGTAGCGACTTTAGCGGCTTATCTGAATGCCTTAACCGGAGAAGGTGTCCATGTCGTCACGGTGAATGATTATTTGGCGAAACGAGACCATGACATTATGGCGCCACTCTATCATTTCTTAGGATTGACGACAGGGGTCATCACGGGTGATGACGAAGCGGAAGAGCGGGCGAAACAGTATGATGCGGACATCACTTACATCACGAATACTGAGCTTGGTTTTGATTTCTTACGAGACAATATGGTCATGAGTCCAGAGGAGCGAGTTCAGCGAAAACTTGTTTATTGCATCGTCGATGAAGTCGATAGTGTTTTGCTTGATGATGCGAGAACACCACTTATTATTTCAGGTGGAGGTGAAGAGCCGACACATTATTACAAGCTCGTAGACATGTATGTTCGAACATTGAAGAAGAAAACAGATTTTGAAATCGATGAAGAGACAAAACAAATCTGGTTGACCGATGCCGGAATCGATAAGACCGAACGATTCTTTCGATTGAAGAACTATACCAGTGATGAGGGGACGAGTATCCGGTTCCATGTTGAAAAGGCTCTCTATGTCCATCAGTTCATGGAAGTAGACCGTGATTACATCCTTCGAAAGGGTGAAGTCCTTATCATTGACCAAGGGACGGGACGGGTATCTGAAGGGCGTCGCTTCTCGAATGGTTTACATCAAGCACTTGAAGCAAAAGAAGGTGTGAAAGTACAGCGTGAGAATAAAACATTCGCCACAATTACGTATCAGAACTTCTTTCTCCTCTATACGAAAATTTCAGGTATGACTGGTACCGCTAAAACGGAAGAGTTGGAATTCAGAGAAATTTATGGATTACCGGTTCACGTCATTCCGACAAACAAACCTGTTCAACGAGAAGACCATGACGATAAATTATATGTTTCAGCGAAAGCGAAATATGATGCGATTGTCGAGGATGTCTTAGACTGTATTCGGCGTGGACAACCGGTGCTCATTGGTACTTCTAGTATTGAGAAATCAGAATTGGTGTCCGATTTGCTCAAGGAGAGAAATGTTGAACATGTCGTGTTGAATGCGAAAAATCATGCGATGGAAGCAGAAATTATCAAAAACGCAGGAAAACGAGGAACCGTCACGATTGCGACAAACATGGCGGGACGTGGAACCGATATCAAGTTGGGTGAAGGAGTTCGTGAGGTCGGTGGACTGAAAATCATTGGTACCGAACGACATGAGAACCGACGTATCGACAATCAACTTCGAGGTCGGGCAGGACGCCAAGGAGACCCTGGTTCTTCTCAGTTCTATCTCTCATTCGATGATGATTTACTTCGAATCTTTGCACCACCTTCCATCCGACAACGTCTCAAACAATTTGTGACTGATGAATCTGCTCAAATCGAGAACAAGCTTCTCTTAAAGACGATTCAATCCTCACAAAAGAAACTAGAAGGCAATCATTATGATATGCGTAAAGAAACTATCAAGTATGACAGCATCAACAATCAACAACGGATGAAACTCTATCATGAGCGCAATCTATTGCTTGATGGAGAAGTCAATGTCATCGATGCGTTAAAGAGCGCCACTTTGGATTGGGTCAAGCGAATGTTTGCAATCGAGTTTGCGGATTGGATGATTCATCGTGATGACGAAAGCTATTTCCACTCCACGAACCGATTTGTAGAAGTGATGGCGATTCAAGGCGTTACGATTCCGAAGAAAGAGATGGAATCATTAGAAGGACAGTCACCTAAGGTTGTGGAAGACTGGGTTATCTCTCAAGTCGAACCATTATTCAATATGCGAGCGCAGAGCATTCAAGACGAAGAAAACGTATTGCGTATGCAAGTCTTGCAAGCGATTGACCATGCTTGGACTGAGCATTTGGAGACGCTAAATCAAATCAAAGAGAATGTGCGATTTGCCTCATATAAACAGGCGAATCCCGTGCAAGAGTATAATCAAGAAACGTTAGTGGCGTTCAATCAAATGAGTGACACCATCACCACTTATATGGCACGAATTTTTCTACGACTCAGCGTTTCGGAAGAGGCTGTTCAGTAAGAAGAGAGGAATTCCTCTCTTCTTTTGTTCGTGAGAGAATCTACTGCATAGGATAGCTGATATAGATAGAAAGGGGAGATGACATGGGGCACTATGTGATGAACAAAATGCTTCTGTTTTTAATGTCTGTTTCCTTGTTAGCATTCGGCATCCATTTTTACGAGAAAATCCATACCACGTTGATTGTTTCGATTATGGCTATCGGATATGTAGGATTGGGAATAATCGCATGGTTGAACGAGAAGAAATATAAACATCTAAAACAGAAGAGCAAGAAGGTAAAGCAAGATAAAATTGACTATAGTCAAAATAAAAATTAATCTATAATTACAAATAGATGCAAGGGGGACTATATTGATGAATATGCAAAAGGACTTCGGAAGTGATTTGGATTTCTCCTTTTTAGAACACGAACTGATTCAGGACAGTGATGTACAAGTATTAAAAGAGATGACACAGAATGTGCATTGTGATGTTGATGTATTTCCATTACCAAACTTTTTGACTAAAATTCAAGACACGTTTGAAAATGGAGCGGTAGTATACAGTGCGAGAGATATCGAGGAGATGGAGTTTATCGGAGTGAATATCAACGATGAAGAAGTAGGGTGCATCGGGGTATCATTCGGGAAAATTGGAGAGACAGCACCTATGGTGACACTCCGTTTCCAAAAGAACCTGAAACAGGGACAGGATGTATTTACACTGAAGTTCATCGACTCACCTGAAACTGAATATGCTCTAAACGCATAAAAGCCTGCGATTTTGCAGGCTTTTATCTATGACTGAGTTTTTAGCCACATTTCAAATTGATATATCAAATGTGATAGACTCTCGATTACGTTATGATGTTCTTCATCAATCTGTTTCCATCGATAAGTGACATCTTCTCCAGACTCAAGACGTTTTTTTATCAACCAAAAGGAATGATTCGCCTCATCCTGCTCGGAACATTCAGCACCTTGTAAGAGTTCGTTCTGTTTTTCAAGAAGGATATTCAACATATCTCTATCATTTATATGCACACAAGCTGTCGTTGGGAGTTCGATTCTCATTTTTGATTCACCCCTTCCCATAGAGTATACCCGCTGTCACTAAAAATAGTCAATTTTATTTGACAATTCTAGGGCGGAATGAAATCTTCTTGATTGACGTAAGTTAAATCAAGAATCAAATTGAATTGACGAAAAGAGGAGGGGGTAACATGGAGAAATTACCCGTGTTGAAACAGCATACACCGATTCATAAATGGAGAAACGTCTCAGAACATGTCGGAATCGGGGATATCATCTATGTGACAAAACAAATCGAATCAAATGCATTCCGGTTTCAATTGACCTATAAAGACTTCATCGTAGAGTGGGAGAATCAATCGGAAGAAGAAACTGAATATCGACAAAAGGTCGAATCCGACTGTTTGAGATTGCTTGAGGGAAACAAGTGGTCTGAACAATATATTGGTCATGCCTATCAAGGCGAGAATGGTTTGGTTTTGTTTTCTATTTATGACCTCACATTTCATGTGTACCTAGATTCAGATGTTGTGCAAAAAATCGCTAAATCTTTAGGATTCTCTGTACATCCAATCTTATTTCGTGGATGTGTAAGACCTGCCGAGAACCAGTCTGTCTCGGAACATTTGAAGGAAGTTCTAAATGAAAGAGCTCGTTATCATTTAAAACACACATCAGAACCCGTGATTATCGAAAATATCTCACGATTTTCTACATTCAAGCGAGTCATTGGAAAATGGGATGTTCAACAACCGCAAGGACAAGATGTCCACTAAAAAGAACCGGAAAGAATCAGGTTTGTTTTTTGACTATTTGTATAAAAATATTTATACTATAAGTAATGAAATAAACCAAAAAAGGAGATTCGGATATGGCTAAAATCGTACCTAAACGAGTCACTGTCGTCAGTATTGAATATGATTTGAATATTGTTGGGGTTGGAGAGAGAATCGTTCTGTATCGGGATGTAAACAATTCTTATGACAAGAAGGCGATAGTCGCCGTTCGGGAATCAAATGGTATGAACCTCGGATTCGTCTCAGGAAATAAGCATACGGTACTATCGGGTTGCGTATCCAACCGTGTACTGCATCCGTTTGTCCCGTCCGATGCAATACCCGTGGTAGGAAAGGTCGTCCAAAAAAGCATGGTCAATTTCCGAAATGGTGACCTTGTAACCGGATTAATCGTCGAAGTTCAAGTTATCGAGCTAGATGATGTGGTGCCGAACGCAGGATGAATAATGGCAAAATGATAATGGAGAGGGGTCTATATATGGACTTGAATACACTGAAACAAAGACATGAGGAATTAAAGATGAAGACACATGCCGAAGAAATGGCTCTCAAACTGCTTGAGGAACAGAAAAGCAAGCAAGAAAAAGAGTTATTCAAGGTTCAAAGGGAGAATTATGATAAGAAAATCCTAAAAGAACTTTTGGAAAAGTCTTCAGACGAAGCTCGAAAGAATGGAAAAGAAGTCTTGGAGAAGACAGCGACGAATTCGGTTCAGATGGTGCTCGGCGAATCCTACTCCGTGCAAATCAATCTGGATTCACAGCGTGGCGTCCCGACGGCGGATGTCGATATCGTGAAAGAGACCACCAAAGGAAAAATGGTCATCGAGGCGATGGAAGAAGGCGGGGGAATTCGAGACATCATTTCCCTATCCACGTTCGTATCGACAGGAATGCTTGTCGGTGAGGGCAACAAAGCCCCGAACTTTTTTGATGAGCCCACGAAATTCGTATCTGCCGAGCATAAGCCCGCAGTTGCAAGCTTCATGAAAGAACTTGTGTCCTACACAGAGAAACAGACGATGCTCGTCACCCATGACCTAGAGCACCTCCCTTCTGTCGGAGATGCCGTATACCTGGTAGAGATTGAAGACGGTGTGAGTCGGATGACGAAACAATAATGATTGCAAGTTTGAATGCACCTTGTCGAAAGACGAGGTGTATTTTTTGTGTATATAGGACGAAATAGTGTGAGAAAAAAGTGAAGAAACATCGAACAGATGAATAGAGTATTAAAACAAAGTGAGTGGACGCAGACAGAGAGAATTTCGTCCATTCATTTTTTGTTCTTTCAGTACCATTTGGAAAACTGAGGAAATCAGGTCGTTTTGTTTTTTGCGTATAGAAGGGAGTGATTGAAATGAAGAGACCGCTCATCATTGCTTATGATTCTCGAACGGGCAACACAGAATGGTTCGCCAAACAGCTAGGGTTTCCAACAATGCCTGTTACTTCGTTCGAAGGAGAAGTAAATGCAGACATCTTCTTGGTGACACATACCTTTGGAAAAGGAAGTGTTCCAGAAAATACGCATGCTTTTCTAAACCGTTATGCAGGAAACACGATTGGAACTTGTGTAAGTGGTGATACCCGTTGGGGGGCGCTCTTTGCATTGGCAGGTGACAAGATTCGATTGGAATATGAGATTCCTTTAATCAGAAAAATAGATATTCGGGGGTACCCTGAGGATGTCCGGTCTGTAAAAGAGTGGATACAGACGTGGTTGAAAATGCAAGATATCGAAAACAAAGAATGGGGGAGATGATATGACAAAAGAAGCATTAATGGAAGAAACGACGCATCATGTCGTGAGTGAAATCCCGGAATGGATTCTCTATAACAACATGGTGGTCGATGAAGAAGGAAACCCGAAAAACTTAGAAATGGACAAGAAAGCAGTACGTTCCTATTTCTTGAATCATATCAACCAGAACATGGTTTTCCATCACACGCTAAAAGAAAAATTAGACTACCTGGTCGAGTATGATTACTACGAATCCGAGTTCTTGGAGAAATATACATTCGAACAGATTAAAGAAGTATTCCAAACCGCCTATGACATCAAGTTCCGGTTCCAATCCTTTATGAGTGCATTCAAAGTCTACAACGATTACATGCTGAAGACGAATGACAAAAAGCGTATTTTGGAACGATACGAAGATAGAATGGCAGTCATTGCCTTGTATCATTCGAACGGTGACTTCGAGAAGGCGAAGCGGATGGTTAAATCTTTGGTGAATCAAGAATTCACACCCGCAACGCCGACACTCTTGAACACAGGTCGCAAACGTCGTGGAGAATTCGTATCCTGCTTCTTGCTGAAATGCGGAGACTCGTTGAATGACATTGCACGCACGCACGAACAAGCGATGCAACTGTCTAAAGGGGGCGGAGGCGTTTCGATTGATTTGACCAATATCCGAGCCCGAGGAGAGAGCATCAAGAAAGTTATCGGCGCCGCAAAAGGGGCGATGGGTGTTGCGAAATTGTTTGACCAAGCATTCCGATACGCTGACCAGATGGGTCAACGTCAGGGTGCAGGAGCTGTGTATCTGAACATCTTCCACTCAGACATCGAAGAGTTGTTGGCATCGAAATCGGTGAGTGCCGATTCAGACTCTCGTCTTGTGACACTATCTATTGGAGTCGTCATTCCTGACAAGTTCATTGAGCTTGCAAGACAGAATCAAGACATGTACGTCTTTTACCCGCAGACTGTAGTGGAAGAGTACGGTATTCCATTTAGTACGATTGCTGTCGATATGGAAAACTGGTATGACAAGCTAGTGGCGAACCCACGTGTGCGGAAGCGAAAGGTTTCAGCACGACAATTGCTTCAAACCATTGCCGTCATCCAAAGTGAGAGCGGATATCCGTATATCATGTACTCTGATAACGTGAACAAGGTAAACCCATTGGTGGACAAAGTGGAATTTAGCAACCTCTGCACAGAAATCCTTCAGCCGTCAGAACTCAGCTCGTATGCGGATTATGACAAGCGTCACGAGGACAAGGTGGGGATGGACATTTCGTGTAATCTTTCATCACTCAACATGAGAAACACGATGAAACGCAAATCTTTAAGAGAACCGGTATTCCTTGCGATGGACGTGATGAACTCGGTATCAGATTCTAGTAACATCAGTGCAGTCCCAGGAGTCGCCCGAGCGAACCGCTTGATGCGTTCCGTAGGTCTAGGCGTCATGGATGTACATGGCTATTTTGCAGAACAGTATGTCGCATACGGTAGCCCTGACTCCATCGAGTTCGCAGACGTGTACTTCAACATGGTCAACTTCTATACGCTCGAACACTCCATGCTCAAAGCGAAAGAAACCGGAGAGCGATTCTACAAGTTCGAAGAATCCACTTATGCAGATGGTACGTATTTCGAACGCCATGGCGAGATTATGCCGAAGTCCGATAAAGTGAAACAGATGTTTGATGGGATGCATATCCCGACACAAAAAGAATGGGACAAACTGCGGGAAGATGTCATGACGCACGGACTATACAATAGTCACCGTATGGCAATCGCCCCGACGGGTTCCATCAGTTACACCATGAATGCGACGCCTTCGGTCACACCGGTCAAGAAATTGGTTGAGGAACGGACTTACGGAAACTCAAGAACGTATTATCCGATGCCGAAATGTGATGAGGTCGGTTTCATGTATGAATCCTCTTACGACATGGACGCATTCAAGATTATCGATTTCCTTGCTACCGTTCAAAAGCATGTAGACCAAGGCATCTCGTTCGAACTGAACATCTATTCGACTATGGACTCACGTGAACTGCAACGAATCTATCTCTACGCTCACCACAAAGGACTTAAGACGCTCTACTACACAAGAACGAAGAAAGTCGAACTGGGAGAAGAGACAATGGTTGATGAATGCGAATCTTGTGCAGTCTAAAACCAATACGAGGGGGGAATCCCCCTCTACATTTTTTGATAATAAACAGAGACATGGGGGTGCTTTGAAATGAAAAAAACAGATGGATACACCGGAGCGAACTGGAATCAGCCTGAAGATGACTTCACACAACGTTTTTTCATGGAGTTGAAGAAGAACTTTTGGCATCCTGAAGAGATTCCGGTATCGACGGATAAAAATACATGGCAGGGACTATCAGAACAAGAAAGATGGGCTTATGTACAGAACCTTCAGCTTTTGACGTATCTGGACACGTATCAAGGTGACTTGGGGATGCCGGTAGTCGCTAGAGCGATTCCGGAACGATATCACCAACGCAAGGCGATGCTCACCTTTGCAGGAATGGAAGAGAATGCGGTGCATGCGAAGTCCTACTCGACCATCTTCCAGACGCTCTTGACGAAAGACCAAGAGAAAAAACTCATCAATTGGGCAGAAGAAAATAACGCACTTCAAGCATTGGTAGGCACGATTGTCGAACAATACAAGAAAATGGATAAGTTCATCTTCTACCGAGACAATGACATCATGGACGAACAAGACATCCTTTATCGTCGTGAATTATGGAAGACGATGGTCACGAGTGTATTCCTGGAGAGCTTCCTCTTTTATTCAGGATTTTATTCGCCGCTCTATTACTACGCTCAAGGGAAAATGATGCAATCCGGTGAGATTATCAACCTCATCATCCGTGACGAGCTAATCCACGGGGTGTATGTCTCGAAACTTGCGAAAGAAGAGTTCTCCAAGTTTGACGATGAGACAAAAGTAGAGCTGACCAAATGGATTAATGAACGAGTTGTCGAAATCCACGAGCTTCAGAAGGTTGTCATCGACGAGATTTACGTCCCGCTCGGCTTGCAAGAGGATGTGAAGTCTTTCTGTCGCTACAACGCAAACAAGGCGTTGATGCATTTAGATTTTGCTCCGGTCTTCCCTTACGAGGCAGTCAACAAGGTTATTCTGAACGGTCTGAGCACAAAGACGAAAGACTTTGAATTCTTCTCGATGAAAGGCAACGGATATCAGCGAATCGATATTGTTGAACTTGAGGATGCAGACTTCTACTTTGACGAACCGAGAACAGCCCTCACTGCATAAAAATAAAATTGAAGCATAAGAAGGAGTGAATGATATGAAGATGATGATGCTGACGAAAGAAGGGTGCCCCAAGTGCGTCCAGTTGAAGATGTTCTTAAAGATGGGGATGGCGGACAAATATAAGGATGAGATTGAGGTCATCCATAAAGATGAACAACCGGAACGATACCAAGAGCTTGTAGAACGTTTCGCTCTCCAGACCGCACCGGTGTTAATCCATGGTGAAGATGTCTTGCTAGATACCACCCCGATGAAGACCGAGGAATTTTTACGTACCCGCCTCGGGTGAACGATGTGAACGAAGCCTAGAGATTCTAGGCTTTTTTATTTTGACAATAGTCAAAAATAAATATACAATTAAAGGAGAGATAATCCCACATTCCTTCGCATAGCATGAATCAAGTAATGCGAAATGGTGTAGATATACCACTTGAAGGAGGAAGAATCATATGAGTGAAAAGGTATTCACGACAAGTGAATTGAAAGAACTGAAGGAATTTGAAGGAAGACAGGTCGTCTTGGTGGCGAAAATCGGTAGCGAGAACTATAACCTACACGACGAAACATCAGATGAGGACTATCGCATCTATGTGTTGCCAACTTTCGAGGACTTGTATGGCGGCAAGCGATATGTGAAGTCTGTCACATCTGAAACGGTGGACTATTCGGTTCACGACATTCGAGATTTAGCGAAACAATTGATGAAATCGAACATCAACTTTGTCGAGGCTCTGTTCTCTGTCGATTTGACGGTCAAACACGATGTTGTGGAAGAGATGCTGAAGATGCGGGAAAACATAGCAAAGATGAACCTTCCCTATTTCTACGATGCTTGTTTTGGGATGTTCCATAACAAGTTGAAGCATTTCGAAAGTTCGAGTCGAGAGTCGAACCGATACGTGGTTGCTTACGGTTATGACACCAAAGCGTTCATGAGCATGTACCGGATGATGGATTTCATTTTGCGGTATGAAGCAAACGGATTTTCGTCCTTTGTCGATGCGATTCGCTATTCAGAAGAAGAACGTGCGTATTTGCTTTCGATGAAGCATGGTCGATTCACAAAGACCGAAGCCGAGAATTTGATTCAATTGATGAAGGATAAGGTGCAAGGTGTGAAACCGGCATATAAAGGTCAACCTTTCCAAAGTGAGACCGAAACCGAACTGAACAAACTCTTGTTCGACACCGTAAAGAACCATATTCAACACTAATTTGTCTGAGAGGGTGGCTAGTCATGGCTCGTGCAATCGATGTGGCAATGTATTTATTGCGTTTGAGAGATAGTGATATGCGAACGACAGGCGATGCCCATTCCTTATGCAATCTCAAGATGCAAAGGCTGTTGTATTACTGTCAGGGAGGGCACTATCGTTGGGACAATGCAAGGTTGATTGATGACAATGTGTTCGAGTCCTGGGATTACGGACCTGTTATCCGTCAAGTCTATTATGTCTTCAGTTATAGAGGTCAGAACAATTTGCCTGCTCTGAAAGATTTGACATGTCATAAGAAATACAAGCAACCCAATCGCTATGAAAAGGTTCTGACAATCGATGAAAGGGAAACCATCGAGGCGGTATGGCAACATCTGAAAAAACTATCCGCTTTCGAGTTGGTCTTTCAATCGCAGTCAGAACCTCCTTGGAGAAATGCAAGGGAGTCGGGTTTGCTGTTCATCTCTGAAGATGAAATTAAAAACCACTTCCAAGACGATATCAATTTGACAGAAATGTCATCGGATAACGTTGGAGTAGTAGGTTCAGGATAAGGAGTGGTTCAGATTGAACGCTGTGAAAACATTGGAATTGATACGAAAGTACAATGCGTGTCCCGTCTGTGGCAGTGAAAGTGTCGGCAATGGCGCAGGAAGACTTGTTGTCGAAGAGGATTCTTTTTACCGTTCCTGTAAATGCGGATGGGAAGTCGAAACCGATGCCGACGGGAATGAAACGTCAAACGCTAAGGAGTGATTAAAATGAAGCTAGAACAGGCGATTGCGAAGCGTGAGCAACTCAAAAAGAAAGCCCAGGAATTGGATGCCTGGTTAAAGGTTCAACATTTTCAGAGCGACGAGGATAGACGACATCATCTGAGCATGCCTGAATACCCGGATGTTCACAGCAAATTTAGGGAGATTGTTGAAGAAATTTGGGATGAACATTATAAGTTAGATGAAAAAATCAAAAACGTAACAGCGGATTTGGTTATACAAGACTAATTAAAATATTCTGTTTGCTACCGACACGAAAGTCGGTAGCAATAAAGGGGTGAATGTCTCAAGTGAACATCTTGGAAACAATGTGTTTAATTTTAGTGATTGTCTCAACTTTCTTATTTGGTGCGCTGTTTTATCTGTTATCGGAGTTAGAGCGAACCAGAAAGGAAGCGAAGTTGTGGTACGACACATTGAAAGTGGTCGCTCAACAACGTGATGAAAGCGACAGCGAGAATCACGAACTAAAACAAAAGCTTCGATGTTACGAGTCTTCAAAGGTGAAATGGAAAGATTTGAAATAAAAATTATTGTATAAGGAGTGAGTTTGTTGGAACAAAAACGATTCTTACCAAACGGCGAAATGATTATCAAAACAGAGGAAGGCATTTATTTTCACAGTATTTCTGAGACGAGTATGCCCATCTTGATTGACAAAGAAGAAGGTGAGCTATTGTTCGGACAATCGACAATGACTAAAAAGGAGAAGTGAAGAACTTTCATATTATTGGACGCAGGTAAGTTGTTTAAATAACTTGATTCTTTGAGGAGTGGACATCATGAGTGCAACCAAACTGAAAAAAGGTGACAGAGTTGTCATGCACACCTGTTTAGAAGCAGAAAAATATGACGGAAAAATATGGACTTGTGAGTCGGACGAGTTCAAACATCATTCTAGCCATGATTTCACCGTAATCATGCTAAACGGGTTTAGCGGCTCATTCGCAACCGAATTTCTGCAGAAGGTTAATGTAGACCAATATAACGGATAGTAATACTACAAGATAAGATTTATTAGGGAGATGATAGGATGGACACGACACGCCTAAGACACGACCCCAACTTTAAAATAGGTCTAGTTGTCGGAATGGCTTTGGCACACGCACAAAAACATGTAGATGAAAATCAGGAGGGTATGACCACTGCACAGCGGGGATTAGAGATTGAGCGCATGACGAATCTCATTTTATTTGAGCTATTGGAGAAACCAATAAAATTATGATTTCCACGGACAGTTGGGTTAAAAGATAAATTCTATAAGGGGATAGATGGTGTGGACGAAATAGAAAAAGCAGACCTATGCAGTTTCACAATGGATTATGAAAAATCAAAAATTTTATTAAGTGTAATATTCAATAATCGAATGGTTGAGGTAGAACTTCAAGAATCTGACGTATTGAGTATGAAGCAGTGGTTTGATTTAGCTAAATTACGTAACGTAAACCCTGAATTATTTAACCAATAAAATTATGAATCAAACGCTCGCTTTGACTAAGAATATATTTTATTAGGAGATGACGAAAGTGAGAGATATCGAGCATTTTATCGGTAAGTGTGACGCTTCAGAATATGGAATTCATGAAATGGAGACCATTGATATAAGCGATGAAGATGAGCATGGAGATGTTGAAGTTTTAAAAAAATGTATCTTATGTGGTATAGATATAACTTCAATTCATGACGGAAGAAAATATTAAACTAATTATAAAATGATAATTTTTTTAGAGGGTGGTTAAAATGGCAACGACGATTTATTTGGTAACGAACGGATATTGGGTAGGCGGATACTACTTGAATAAAGAGAATGCAGAGAAATCTGTTCGAGAGCAAAATGAACTCGTAGAGAAGTACAGAGACCACAAAAATGTAGATAAGAGAGAATGGGTGATTGAAGAAATCTTAACGATGGATTGAACCAATGTATCATAACCTCTACGGTCAACTATACTATCTGAAAACGCATAGGAGAGTGAAGTCGATGGACAAAGGATTATATGCTATTCAACAACAACAGTTGCAACGAACCTATGGGGAGCTAAGAGCACTTCTCGCCTTACACTTTGACCCGATGAATCCACGAGACGAGGGCTATAAACGACTTGAGGAAATCATTGAGGGAACCATCAACGATTTGGGTGACGAACTCGGTTGAAGTTTGATAGTTATATTTTAAAATTAATTTTCTAAGGGAGATGTTTTTGTGAAAAAAGGAACTTTAATCGAATGTATTGATACTGTAATCATGACCGATGGTGTAGTCGCATTTGTCAAAGGTAATCAATATAAGACTTACCCTTACTCATTCCAATCTGGTTGGGACGAAATGCGAAAAGTAACGTGTGTTAAAAACGATAATGGCGAGCGCCATATTGTGTACGACGAATCTCGTGAGGAAAGCAAAGTGTTTTTCAATCGTCACTTTAAAGTCGTGGCTAAATAAATCTACGTAGATACCAAAGGGACTGAATAGAAGCCAGAACAATCTAGAGACTAATAACGTTAGACGTTGAAAGAACGTAATTCATTAGGAGATGGTTGAGATGACAAAGGAAATCGCAATTCAAAACATCAATGATTTCATGAAGAATCGTGGGTACGATTTTAGCGTACATCATATCCTTGATGCCTATATTCACTATTTCAAGAAAGGCTACTATGTCAGCGAGACCACAATGGATTCCATCAAGCATTTGACAGAAGAACTTGAGTTTTTATCTTCGACTCAAACCGATGAATGATTTGGGAAGGAAATCGAATGCTTCGAGCCTTGAATGAAACGAAAATAGAAATCACTTAAAACAATAGCAGAGAGGGGAACCTCTCTTTTTTATACACAATTGTTGTTGCAGTTCAGCATGACACGTTCTGCTAATAAAGTTGGGTGTTCTCCATAAGATAAGGTATAGAGAGAGACTAGGGAATGAAAATTACATTTAGCGAGGGGATATGAATTTGAAAAAACAACCAGTAATTTTAGTAGACATGGACGATGTGTTGGCGGAGTTCACAGAAGAGTGGCTACGACGATACAACGAGGATTATGACGACACCATCACGGCAGAAGTGTTCGACGGATGGGATGCGGTGAATAGTGTCAAACCAGAGTGTGGTGTGAACATTTTGGATTACTTCAAAGCGCCTGGTATCTATCGACATTTGAAACCGAAAGCCGGCAGTCAGGCGGTCATGCAGGAACTCATCGACTTGGGAGCGGAGGTCATGATTGTGACCGATTCACCGATGGGATGTACATTCGGAGGTCAGGACTGGAAAGGTAGCAACCCGACCGATGACAAACGGGCATGGCTCATGGAACATTTTCCGATGATTCCTGTCGAAAACGTCATCGTGGCTCGTAAGAAGTGGTTCGTCATCGGAGACGTTTTGATTGACGACAAGCCTGCGACGATTGAAAAATTCCAAGAAATGAATCGGAAAATTATCGCAATGGAGATGCCGTATAATCGAAAAACACCTGCACGATTGCGTGCCAAGACATGGGAAGATGTCCGTGAGATTCTCTTGCGAGAGTTTTATCCTGAGCTCGAAGTGGCAGTTGGAAGTAACGGCTAAAGGAATTTGTGAAAACACGCATTAAATTTTGACTATAAAGTAAAATAAAATAAACATTTAAACAAAAGGAGTGTATGTATGAACACAACTATGATGAAGGAACGAAAACTAGATGCATCGAAATCGACGCTTTTTGTCATTTCTGGACCTTCGGGTTCTGGAAAGACATCGAGCATCCGACAGGTCATGGATAACGAGGTGGTCAGTTTCACAACCCGAGCGCCACGAGCGGAGGAAGTCGATGGCTTTGACTATGTATTCACATCGGTAGAAGAAGTTGACCGGATGGAAGCCTCAGGAGAATTGGTCGAGCGAGTCAGCTATGCGGGGAACTCGTATGGCATCTCGAAAGACGAGCTCTACGGGAAACTCGCAAACGGGGATGCTTTCGTCATCGTGGACTATCACGGTTTTCAACAGATTCAAGCCCTCTATGACAACTATGTCTCTGTCTTCTTCTCGATTGACGTAGAAGATGCCCGTCAACGGATGTTGGAGCGGGGAGATAAAGAGGATGTCATTGAAGGGCGACTAAAAACGTATGCGAAAGAGTTGGCAAATCAACAGCATTACGACTTTGTCATTCAGAACACATACGGAAAACAGAATGAAACAGTTGAAGTTCTCAAACAAATCGTATCGGGAGAATTCGTTGCGACGAAGGGGGCATAAGGTATGAAACATGCTTTTGATGCATATCGAAAACATCAGGGACATCAGAGTGCGAGTAGTGGGAATCACGTTGACATGGTCGTGACAACGAGCAATCGTATTGTCACAACTATGTCCTATCGATTTGAGAAGAGCCTTGGAGATGTGGCGGGTGTAAGATATCCGTCATCCAAATCAAATTATGCGCTCTATCTCGAACGTAGCGTGTGAAGTGAATGCCTCCTCTTAAGAGGGGGCTCACCACCCGAATCAAAAAATTCATCATATTCGAATCGGCATCTTGAACTCTGAATAGGATGAGATGAATCGAGAGGAGGAGTGACTATGAAAGAACACATCAATGCAGGTCAACGGGTTCATGTCTACCTGACCCAATATGAGGACATGTTCGAGCAAACAGGTCGCAAAACCGTTTTAGTGCTCAAAGGCACTGCACGACACGTCTCTGGCTCATATATCATCGTCAAATCAGACGAGGGCGGTTTGCATTTTATCAACAGAAATAAGTATCAGCTTGAAAAAGTAAGCCAAGAGGATATTGAGGTATCTTCTTGAGCAGAAGCAAGTAGGCATCCTCAGCATAATAACTACGTGTTGAGAATCAAATAGTATGAATGGAGATGACAATATGTTCGTAATCGGTAAAGCAGGGCTTAAAAATCTATATCTAGTGTCTAATGAGACACCATTTCGTATCAATGAATATTTGATGTTGGATGATGCGAATCATAAAGGGTTGACGGTGGAGGTCATCGACACGTTCACACTTCCACAAGCTGTCCCAGAAGTGTTCCCGGATGGATGTCACCCTGAATTTTTGAAAGCATTTGGAATCAAGAAAGAGGAAAAACTGTATATGGCTGTGGCAAAAATATTAAACACGATTCGAGTTCCGGTCGTATCCGGCGTGAAAGTTCGAAAACCATCATTCAGTGAGGTCGAGAACCTTTTGCTTCAAGCAGACCCGAAAGATTCATTCCATATGGGGGTCATCTTGGGTACGGAGGACTTGCAAGATGAGTTGCCGCAAGAGATTTCAAACTTGTCTCCGCTTTGGAAGAACAAACAAGCCGTAAATCAACAGGGTGTCCCCTTCGTGTTCGATTATCGTGAACAACGGGTTTATCCCCATATCGGTTTGTTCGGTACTTCTGGCTCTGGTAAGAGTTTTGGATTACGGGTCATCTGTGAGGAACTCATGCGTAAGAACATCCCGGGGTTGGCGTTTGACCCGCACTTCGAATTGAACTTCAATCGTCCAATGGCAGGGTTACCGAAAGAGAAACAAATCGATTACTCTGGACGACACGAATCGTTTTATGTCGGTCGGGATATCGGCATCACGTTCTCGGAATTAGCGTTCGATGAACTCGTTCACCTGTTCGATTTCGTCGGTGCATTGACGGAACCACAGGTCGGAGCGCTAGAGGCTCTGTACGAGAAAGGTGATACATTGGGTCATCTCAAGAATAAAATCATCGACCTTAAATTGGCGTTCGAAGAGCAAGAGAAACCTAAACATGACCGAGAGGAATTGAGCACCACGCAAGGGGAATTGTACGGACGATTCAAGAATAAGGTTTCTGGAGCAAAAACATTGCAAGCCCTTTCGTGGAAATTGGATTCACTCGAAGGTACGGGCGTCTTCGATGGAGATGTCTCTGGTGCTGAAAGAGCGTTGAAGGCAGGGAAGCTGACGATTATACGTGGAAACATGAAACACCTTCAGATGATTTCTTCTTATATCTTGAAGAAGTTTTATAAGAAGCGTCGTTCTTATCAAGATGCTCGTGAGAAGGGGCTAGATATCCAGGAATTCTTCCCGATGTTCTTCGCTATCGTGGACGAGGCGCATAACTTCGCTCCGAAGGGAGATTTCAATCCTACGAAGAAAATCCTTCGCACGATTGCCCAGGAAGCACGAAAGTACGGTATCTTTGAAGTGTTTTGTACACAAAAACCGAACGCACTTGATGAGACGATTCTGGCACAGCTGAACACCAAAATTATTTATCGCCTGAACACATCGAGCGATATGGAGATGGTGGAGAAAGAGACGAACTTGACGCCTGAAGAGGTCAAGACGTTGCCAGACCTTCCATCCGGATTCTGCTTCGTGTCATCGCCGATTTTGAACAAGACGTTCGCCGTCCGCTTCCGGACAACGTTCACGGAGTCACCGCATGTGGTTGACCCATTCGATGAGTTTCAGACGCATATGCAATCCATCCGTCCAACAGGACTCGACAAGATTCTCAAAGAATTCTTACCCCTCAAATCGATGAAACTACCTCGTTATGAGAGCGACATCCGAGAAAAAGCGGGAAGAACGGTCAGTATGCAAGATATCACTGAAGAATTGGAACGTATGGTTTCGAGTGGAATCATCACAAAGTCGGTCTCACCGATGGGCGTTGAATACAAGGCACTATGAATCAATTGAGAACCTCCTTGTGAGGTTCTTTTATATTCGGATTCTGTTCGCATAAGATACAACATAGGAAAAAAGGTAGGGGTAGCAGTGCTACAATTTATTTGAGAGGAAGAGGTAATCATGGATTTATTGAATTTAGGATGGTCGGTTCATGGCGAAATGAAAGCTAGTTTGTTGAATAAGCCATCAGGAGTTAATTCTATCGGTAAACCGCTTGGCGGTATCTGGCTGTCACCATTATCGAAAACAGGGACAGAATGGACAGATTTTTGCCGGATGGAAGAGATGCATTCATTCTTGCGTGGGAATAAGATATATGCTGTATCGGTCAGGAACAAGCATCTGGTTGAGTTCACATCGGAACCATCGAAAGATGAAATTGAACGTGTCCTTGCAGATGACACCTGTCGAGGATTTTATATCGACGACGTTATCATGGGGTGGGATGTGCGCACCGTATGGGTCAAATCGCTCGCAGACATCGAATTCCATTCAGAGGAGGACGTTATCAAGCAGTTCATGTGTCTTCAGTTTGAAGAGGGGGTGGATGTCCGCCTGTTTCATGACCAGGAGTTACTGCAACAGATGATGGAGAAGGAGCGGGCATACAAGCATATGCTCGCCGAGATGGGGTGCCCGTTTTCGCTGTATTCATTAAATCCAACAGCACAGAACACGAAAGTGTATGTGACGCCGTCAGCACGTGACAATCATTTATGGCAAGTCACCATCTTCTCGGGTACGGAGCCACAGGGACATCGAGAGTACGAATCCTTTGTCGAGATGATAGATGACAACGCACAGGATTGGTTCAGTCAAGGGCTATGGTGTTCTAAAGGAAACAGCATTGAAATGAAAACGGTCGTCTAGGGAGCGGAGTCTGATAAGCGTCGTACATTGGCATCTTTTTTCTTCCGGCTCATAGGATGAATGTGAGGGAAGGGGACTGTGTGAGCAGTTTCTTGACCGAAAACATGTGGAAGGGTGATGTTTATGACAAGACAGTTTGAATCTGAATTCAAATATGGAGACATTCGACTATGGATTGTTCAAGAAGGGGAAGAACATGTGGTCTACTTCTATCACAATAATTTTCCACTTCCGATTGATAGGGTTGCGAAAAGCACCTTGGATGAAGCAAAGGGCTATTGCTCTGAATATGTAAACAGTCAATCCAGTGAATCGCTAATCGTAGGAACGTAAAAAAGACCTCTCATTCGAGTAGGTCTTTTTTCTTTGCTTTGAATGCTTTCTTTCTCTGATAAAACGAGAAAGCGTTCAAGTCCTTTTCAATTTCCTTGATTTCATAGCTTGTGACAGGCTCCGTGACCATGTCTTGATTCACGCATAGCGTTTTGACAAATAATTGTTTGAGCGGACTCGTCTCCGTATTGTGGGTTAATCCGGAAATGAGCTGATTGAACAACTTGTCGAGATTCAATTCGAATCGCCGTGCGTAATACGCATCAAATTCTGATTTTTCCAATGACAGTAGATACATAGCGACAAAACGTTTTCGACGGTGTGCTTGATACACATCTTTCATGAGTTGTTCGACCGGCGCCGCATCAAACAAGGAATGATGTAATTCATTCACATATGTTCGATAGCATTGCAATACGGTCTGATTCAATTAAGCCACCTCATTCAACTGAAAGTAATTTTTGAAGTACTGCCACTTGTGACCGAAGCCAGGGACAGTGGTACTGATTTCTTCAGCAATTTCCATGAGAAGATTCACATTTACATCATTCATGATACCAGTATCTTCAATGTCACGTAAATCGTCGTCAGATAAACGTCCAATCTTAGAAGCTACCAAGTCCTCATTTCCCAATACGAAGACGTCCAACACGTTGAATCCCCCACGAACCTTCGTGAGACGTTCTGTGTATGTGCTTGAGAGCGGGGTAACTTCTGATGCCGCATTGTTGATACTGAATGACTCTAAGAATGACAAGACGTTCTCATCGATTGTTGTGATGCTGTCGATATCGAGCGTTACTTTGTTCGTGTAACCTTTGAGTAGAAATGATGCTCCGCCAGTGACGATGAAAGAAAGCTTGTCTACATGGGGGAACATTGCCGGAAGATATTCGTCTACCATTTGAAGATTCTCCATTACCTCTTGTTTTGTATTCATGTCTGATTTCTCCTTTGAAATAAAATGTGCAATGCACGCCTAGTGATAATTGATAATGTATTCTATGAGGAATGCATGGTGATTATAATCGGATGTGTGAAAGTTCAGCTTTTGCCTTGCACGTTAATCGATGCACATAAAAAAACGACCGCATCACGGTCGTTATGGCATATCAAGTTGTCCACTCGATAGAGGCTTTCGTTCTTGGAGTTCCTTCATTTCGTGAGGGCTTGGCATCACGGTATCCGGTTTTTCTTCCAACCAATTCAGAGTTTTTTGCTTTTCATCCTCGTTGACAACCTCGTACCAGATTCCCTTTTCCTTTATGGACGTCGTTTGAAGCGTCGTTCCTTCGAGCGTGACCCCGTTCGAATACGCTGTTTTTGCGATGTGATACATGTCACCGAATGACATATCTGATTCGATATGGTTCCGATAGAAACTCAAGTACGACGGGATAGCTGATAGTTTGAAATCAGACAAAATCGATGAAATGGTGTTCTGGATGACTTCTTGTTGACGTTTGATTCTGCCAAAATCCCCATCGACATCTTTTCGGAATCGAACATAGATGAGGGCTTCCTCTCCCGTTAAATTCTGTTCAGTTGCCTCGAACGTGTGTCCTGCATAAGAAAATGAGCGCTTAGGATTTACCGTAACGCCTCCGACTTCATCAATCAGTTCCTTAAATCCGTTAAAATTCACCTTCGCAACATGGTCGATATTTAGTCCTGTGAGGTCTTCTACGGTCTCTCGGACTAAATCGAGTCCACCGATGGCGTGAGCCGCATTTATCTTTTGCATCTCTCCATCAATGAGGATTTTTGTGTCACGGGGGATGCTCATCATATTCATTTTTCCTTCATTGGGAAAATAAGTGGCGAGAATAATCGTATCAGAGCGAGATGGTTCATCTTCTCGTTCATCAGTGCCAAGTAATAAGAATCGAATACGTTCTTCAGCCTCCACACGTGCAACCGTCTCAACCGTTTCACGTTCAGGCTTAACATGAATGTTTTCGGCGACGACATTGCGGTTCGGAATCGTTTGAATCTTGTTATCGGATGGGGCGCTCGGAGCCAACGGGCTAAATGAGCCGTAGGGCATCATCAATAGAATGATGAAAAAGACACCTATTAACACCCACTTCAAAAATTTTGACATGGAATGCATTCACCTCTATCTTTTTTGTCTATTATATATTATAATTTTGACTATAATCAAAATTAGGAAGTTCGATGTTCGGTTATAGATGACTTTTTCATGTCGTATATTGAAAGAGCACGAACAAAACTGTTGTGACATTGTCACAAAAATCATTTGAACAGGGAGAAATGACACATGATTACATTTGGAATTGAAGACCTCACGATGAACCTGCACGACTGGGCAAAACATCACGAACAGATGGGAGTCTTTGTGAAGCGGGTATATGACGGAACAGATAAAGTTGTCGAAACAGATTTCAAGAAATTGAGAGAAATCGCAAGCCGTCATGAGGACAAGCTCAAATCTAAGAAAGGGTTTGTGTTCGGAGATACGACCGAGTCGGTTACGGACTACTATCTACCTCTTAAAAACTTGGGCTATAAGAAAACAGAGCTACCGTATTATCATGTCGGCTCAATGAACACGAGACAGGTGACACGTGTCCGTTTCCACTTCAAACCTGAAGACGTAGAGTTCAAATTGGATTACGAATTTAAGACTTCCGGTTCGATGTGCTCTACGTTCAAGGATGTCATTCGAGATATCGAAGATACAATCGAAGATGTGATTCAGGATATCCTAGAGCTCGATATCAATGATTCAGACCGGTTGAGCCAACACGGTATCACTTCTAGTGATGATGGATATGTCATCATGGTGTTAGATGAGGTGTTGAACCCGATGGAAATCGAGATTGAGAAACACCAATTGCTCGATTCCCTCGTGGGTGTTGAAATCTATGACTTTGAGCAAGTCATAGATGATTCGATTATGGATGACAATTGACAAGTACAACTACTAGTCAAGACTTCTCTCCACATGAGAGAGGTCTTTTCTTTTTGCACTATCACCACAAGTTGTTTGTCCTGGATGTATATCAAGCTTTAGATTGGTTTTTCATCTTTACTGATACATCCAGAGGGAGATGGTGGCAGGCTGTCAGAGGGCAGACTTATCCCTATGCGAAAATGAGATAAGTCTGCCCTCCTCCTGTTACGATAATTCGAATGTCTAACACATCCGTCGGTCGATATTGTGTATAGGAGTCGTTTGGCTTTTCACGACCTGTAAGACATCATTGTCCTACACGAGATTTCACAGCGTGAGCTGACGGTTGGTTTCCATGTCCTCAACCGCTCCTTTTCAGAGACTCATCTCGTATCCTGACCATTCTTAGAGAGTGGTCACATGCTAGAGTCTATATGTGCCGCTTACGAGAAACTCGTCCGCATTTTCGCAGACTATCTCCAGTCGTACATCATATAGCATCTTTGAACCTCCATAGTGTTTAAACGCTCTTCACCATATCTGAGATGTCTACGAATCAACAGACTTAGGCTATATATGGGCTTGCGTCCCTTTACCCAATGACGACGATTGACCGGTGAAAAGGCAGTCAACCTCCGGGTGATTCCTTACGACTACGGTCACCACTCCTCACTTCTGACCTTGCCAAGGGTCAGGCACACAAAAAAAGATGTTTTATCCATCAGGGTTTCCAACCTAATACCATTAGGATGACCTGCCCGGACAAAAACATCTGAACTGTTTGGCGTGTAGTGCGTGTTAAAACCCCAAAAAGTGGGTTCGACACTTGAAATTTAGTAATACCGGCGAGCGGATGATACTATAACACTAATAACGCTTCAGCAAATGGTTGGATTTGTTGAGGCAGAGTCATTGGAATTGGCGTTCCGATGGCTCTTTTTTTATGTTTGCTTCTCTCTCAAAGCGATTAAGTTGTATCGAGCCCTCAGACTCATGCGAATATCCTATTGGGGAATCATCCGCTTCATCACTTTGGTTGTGTCGAATGAATGTCCTTGCACAAAAAAAGACCCTTGAAGGGTCTTTTTGTTTACCAAAGAAATTTATCTCCGAA
Source organism: Exiguobacterium sp. s140 (assembly GCF_018617035.1). Taxonomy (GTDB): domain Bacteria; phylum Bacillota; class Bacilli; order Exiguobacteriales; family Exiguobacteriaceae; genus Exiguobacterium; species Exiguobacterium profundum. Next base: position 101,617 of record NZ_JACSJK010000003.1, on the reverse strand, counting down.
TGTATCAAGAACTTGATATCGGTCTTTTCCTTCTGAAGAAATCAAGATGAGCTCACCAGAATCGTCCGTGTCAATCTTGAAATGTTCGGATGACATCCATGAGACAAATCCTTCTAATGATACCTTGACCCCAATCTTCTCATGAATCGTTGAGAACAGATTCCGGAATGTAGGTCGTGCATCTTTCTCTTCAAGCTTTTCGGTTTCACTCAAAAGTAGGTGTTCGATAATCCGATGCCATTGAGTCGGATTCTTCTGGAATTCTACTTTTGCCGATTCAGAGATTACGCTTGTATCAATTTCTTCGATGAATGTGTTGAATGATTGTTCGACCATTTCAAACAGCTCCTTTTTGATATTCAATGTATGGTTTGATGTAAATGTTTTTTAACCTTCCACTTTTTCAGGGAAGAGGCTTCGCATCGCCAAGAGCAACTGATAGGTGACTCGACAATCGACGAGCGCATCATGCAACTCCATCTTATCATGTGGTACTTTGAAATAGGTGAGCAAATCACCAAGTGAACCACCTGACGGAATGACCCCCATGAAGATGAGGAAGCGAGCAACTGCTGAAGTGTCTAACAACCGGTAAGAAAAAATACGGTCATAATTCTCGCCAACATCCTGGAACATTTTCTTGATGAACGACACATCGAAAGACACATTGTGTCCGCATACTTGAGCGGGTTCATCAAAGTATTTCGCCATGAATGTTATGATTTTGTTCACGGCTTCCTCCGGTGTGAAACCTTTATGATTGTCCAAGTCAATCTTGTTGATTTTCATGGCAACTTCGGTCACAGAATATTCATCGTGTACGATGTTTAACTTGATTGCGTCCAATTCTTTTCCATTTTCAAACACTGCGATTGCCACCTGTAAGATACTGTGTTTCATCGCATCCGTTCCACCTGTTTCTACATCAAATACCGTGATTCGTTGTTCCATCATTCGAATTCCTCCTCTGAAATAAACAGTGCTTCATGCACGCCAAAAGTTTTGTACGTTTTATTCTATGAGATGCACCATATGATTATCACTTTACATAAATATAGTAAAAAAGATTTTTACAATAGTCAAATAATTATGTATGATGAACTAGAGATTATAAAAGGATTCCCCCTGTCTATAATGAAGTATTAAGACAAATTTGGAGTGGAGTCACTTCCACAATTTATTTAAAAGGAGCTAATCAATCATGGCAAAAAATCAAAACATGACATTCACGTTACTCAGTGCAGACACAAAATCAAAACTCTCTGACTTCATCAAAGTCGGTCAAGAGATGACGGTCAAATCTGAACCAGTTGAAACTGACACTACGGCTCTTAAAGTCTATGTGGACGGAATGAAAGATTCCCTCGGTTTCGCCGCAGATGCTAAGAAATTGGAAGATACGGAATCGAAGGTCGTGCTTTACGAATTGATGAAAAAGCATGAGAAATTAGACGGTGTTCGAGTCAAGGTAGTCAGATTCGAACAGAAGAAGATTTATTCGAATCACGACGTCACAACTGAGGCATGTGTTTTTGAAGTCATGCCAGGCGAATTCACTGGTGGAGATGAACCTTTGCTAGAAGGAGAGCAGGCATTCGAACTTCATGTAAAAGGTAGCCATTCTGACTATCCGAAAAAGATTGCGGTTCTTGGAGAGTTGAAAGACTCCGACTCTGTCCCTGTCCTCATCAAGTATGAAGATGGCGAGATTGTTGTCTATTATGAAGACGGAAAAGCCGGATTGGTAGACAGCGCATCAACAGGATATGATGAAGCGGCTAAAGTCCTCTCTAAAATCAAGGACAATGAGATGATGGGTCGAGCGAAGGTACCATTGAACTCGACATACACCGTCCGTATGACTGTTGATGAAGAGACGTTGACTTACATCAAGACAGGTAAGCGTCCATTGACGTTGGCTGAATTGAAAAAAGAGAAGTCATCATTCATCCCGATGGAACGATTGAATCGTATCCAGAAATATTTGGAGGCGAGTGGTCTTTCGAAGAAACACATCATGAAAGTGATGCAAGGGTATCGAGAGTATCCGGCTGAGGTGGCAGGACGAATTCCAGAGCCGACAGTTCAGTTTGCTGATAGTTTCGGTGGTGTCAAGAAGACCGTTGTCTACTTGAACAAAGGGAAACACTTACGATTCATTGGGGAAAAAGGTACAGGGAAGAACTTGTTGGTCACAACTCTTGCATGGATTTATCAACGTCCGCTCTATGAGCTCTCAATGAATGCGGAGACTGACAAATATGACCTTCTCGGTTCGAAATCGATTGAATCAGATGTCATTGATGGGAAAGAGATTTCGAGAATGAGTTTCGACAAAGAAGCATTGGTCGAAGCACTTGAAGTCGGTGGATTCATCAACCTTGATGAGGTGAACATGGCGAACCCTTCAGTGTTGGTTCTCATGCACTCTATCGTTGATGACCGTGGAAGCATCGAAGTTCCCTCATACGGGCGAGTACAAGCAGATGATAACTTCGGAATCATCTTGACGATGAACCCGGATTATGTCGGAACAACTCAATTGAACGAGGCGACACGAGACCGTTTCACACCAATCATTTTCCCGAACAATGAGTCAATTGCACAACTTTTGAAAGCCCGAGTCCCTTCAGCGAAAGCAGAGGACATCAAGGTAGCAGACCGAATCTACAAAGACATCATGAGACTTGTTGACCAGAAACACTTGACGATGGACTGTGTGACGATTCGAGGATTTATCGATGCCCTTGAAGTCGTTGAAGATTTAGGCATCAAGGAAGCGATGGAAGATGGCGTTGCCAATCGTATTGAGGATGCCGAATACCGTCTGACGGTAAGTGCAATCATCGATAAGGTCATCGCATGATTCTTGGGGGAGGGGATTTAAAACTCCCTCCCCCTCTTTATTTTTAAAGGATGTAGGAGACTACAATTTAACTTCAAAGGAGAAATGGACATGACTCAATCGACATTGAATCAGAAAGAACAGTATAACCGAGTAAAAGGATGGATTCAGAAAAACGGTATCTACAATGTGATGCGCAATTCTGCACACCATTTATTGCCATATATCGACTTCAACTATCGTTTGAATATCGGTGGCGGAAGCTATACAGACGGGAAGCAGGTCGTTGTCGGGATTCCCGAACACACTTGGGGAATGACGTTTGAAGAGATTCTATCTGTGACTTCGGCGTTGACTGGTCACGAGGCAGAACACGTATGGTCTTCGGATTTTAAAGTGTTCCAAAAATTCCAAACGGATGTTCAAAAATATTTCCAAGACACGTTCAATAAGCGGGTTCCGAAACAGCTCGGTGCAAACATGTTGAACATCACAGAGGATGGTCGCATCGAAAAGCGTCTGGTCAACCGGTATCCAGGATACTTGAAACATATCCAGTTCTTGCGTGCATCGTTTTGGAATCTCTATCCGGTCAATGGGGAGAACGAACTTGCAGATTTCATGCAGTCTCTTATCTCACTCTCGACGATGGGTATCAAAGCAAAAGATTGGGATGCGCATTACACTGGGGCGAAGGCAGATGAAATGTTAGACCTCGTCCGACCGCTTATCATCAATGCGATTAACAACCCAACTGCAAAGGGTTGTGCAGACGATACGTTGCAAATCGTGAAGGCGCTTGGAGAATACTTCGATGAGCTCCTTCAAAGCGATGAAAACCAAGAACAGTTGGAGAGTATGGATGACCAACCGGATTATACTTCTTCTGCACCAAAAGAAGATGATGATTCGCAACCAGGGAACTCTGTATCTTCACACTTTGTACCTGAGCAGAATGAGGCTTCTGAAGAATCGGAAGAGGAAGATGGCGAAGGGGATGGAAGTGGAAAAACGGAGTCTTCGGAGCAAGACGATACAGATGAGGAATCATCATCAAACGGTTCGTCATCAAAGGAAGATGGAGATGACGAAGCGAAAGACGACGAGGTGTCCGAAGGTTCTGGTCAATCCTCGGAGAATGATTCTAAGGATGAAGAGGGCTTAGAGGGCAAGGACTCATCTGATGGTTCAGATTCTGAGGATGAAGCGGAAGAGAATAAGGATGAAACGGATGGAGAAAATCCTAGTGGCGACTTGAATGATTCGCAAAGCGACTCAGCAAGCAAGAGCGAAAGCAACTATACGACGGAAGAAATGGAACAATTGATTAAATCGATTATGGCAAATCAAAAAGATGCCATCAACGAGTCTGGTCAGTCTCTCATGAAGGAAGCGGAGATGGAGATGAGACGAGAAGAGGCTCTATACAAAAAAGAAAATGAGTATAAAGGTCATCTGTCTGAAAAAGAGATGCGTGAGGTTGACCCAAGTGTTACATTGAACAACCGTAACCCGGTGGAAACCCGTAACTCAGCTGTACCGTCAGATGTGATGGAGAACGGTCGTTATCTCAACAAGAAACTTCAGAAAATCTTGCTGAATAAGAAGACTTACACGTCGAAACATCGACGGAGTGGACGTCTTGATACCTCAACATTATGGAAGATGAACGTGAAAGACCATAATGTGTTCCTGAGAAAAGGGGTACCAACGGATAGAAGTATCGCCATCAACCTTTTGGTCGATTATAGTGGTTCCATGACAAGCTATATGGACACTCAATACAGAAAAATCGATTATGCTGTTCGGGCTGTGGCGACAATCGAGGAAGGGTTACGAGACATCGTCCCACATCGCATCACTTTCTTCTCTGGGACAGGAAATTACGTTCATCATTCAACGGTGAAGGACTTCAACCAGGAGTCGAAGGACACCCTCTCGTGGAAACGTAAGCCGAACATCCCGATGTCGGCAAACCGAGATGGTTACTCGATTAAAGTGGCGACAGCTGAATTGCTCAAACGGAATGAACGTCGCAAGTTCTTGATTGTCCTTTCGGATGGTCGTCCGACTGAACCGAACGAAATTGCCGGTCAGCGGGAAGTGAAGGAAGCCGTGCGAATGGCTCGTGAAAAAGGTATCATCGTCATCGTCATCGGCTTTGGCTCTGAAAAGGAAATGACGAGAAACCGTCCAGTGTATGAAGAAATGTACGGCAAGGGTATCATCATGGTACCGCCGTCAGAGATTCATATCGTCTTGGCAAAACTCATCGAAAATGAGATGAGCCGTTAATAGTAAAGACTCCTGAAAACAGGAGTCTTTTTGTTTGGTGAAAGATGTGTGTTGAAACGGCGCACAGTTCAGGGGTGTTTTATAAAACAAGGGTGACGAAAATACAGTATAGGTGTTTGATGCATCGTCACTAATTTGACTATAGTCAAAAAAATTTAGTATAATCGTATCAGAGAATACGGGATACAAACTGGAAGGAGTCGGTTGGATTGGTACTAAACTACACGAACGATAAAGTCGAAGATAAAGAACGTCTTTTGCTCGTCTTGAACGAGAGCGGGAACGTGGATGTTCGTCAGATGAAGAAGAAAGGTGTAGAGTCGGAAGATTCAGATTGGGAGACGATTGATACGTTGCCTGGATGTGGATTTTATGAGAATGAACGTCACCTCTTTAAAAATAGAAACCGTTTCTATGCCATTGCAGAGAATGGGTTATTGAAGGTCGTTCGCTATGTCAACCTGCATGGTCATAGTGAATATTCGATTCTTGACTGCATCAGTCGAGTGTCAGATATCGTCAAGAAAGCAGAATGGGCTATCGCAGTGACAGACCATGGGAATATGTTCGGGTCATTGGAGTTCTATAAAGCGATGAAGAAGGTCGGGAAGAAGCCATTGATTGGCTTCGAGGCTTATCACTATTCCCGTGATAAGGAAGAAAAGTCACATCACATCGTCCTGCTCGCAAAGAATGCGACAGGGGTGAAAAATCTTTTCAAAATGACTTCTAACGGCTATCACAACTTCAACTCCAAGCCTCAAATCACATGGGAGGACATGGAGAAGCACAGTGAGGGTGTCGTCTGTTTATCCGCTTGCATCCAAGGTGAGATTCCTCGTGCAATTATCCGTGGTCAGATGGACAAAGCACGTAGCCTTATTCAAGGCATGATTGACATTTTCGGAAAAGAAAACTATTTCCTAGAGATTCAACGACATGGACTTGAGGAAGAGAAAGTAGTTGAAGATGGGGTCTTTGTTCTTGCCAAAGAGTTCGGACTCAAGGTTGTGGCAACAACCGACAGTCACATGACCAACATCGAAGACAAGGATGTTCATGACATTCATCTCTGTATCGGAACAAAGAGTACATTGGATGACCCATATCGTTGGAAGTTTGATGGGGATGGCTATCACATTCACACCTCGGAAGAAATGGTTCAGCGTTTCAAGGACGTGCCGGATGTCTTGGATAATACGTTAGACCTTGCAGAGTCTTTGCATCCAGTGATGGACACAGGGAATGTCTATATGCCACATTTCCCTTTACCTGAAGGATTCGAAGATGAGAATGTCTATCTCCGTCATCTAGTGATGAAAGGCTTTGAGAATCGCTTCAAAGGTAAAGAGGCATTCAATAGTTCTGAGTATCATGAACGTATTGAATTTGAGCTTGAAACCGTCAAGAAGATGGGATTCCCAGGTTACTTCTTGATTGTTGAAGACTTTGTGTCCTACGCAAGAAGCAAGGATATCCCAGTAGGTCCCGGACGTGGGTCGGCTTGTGGTTCATTGCTCACGTATTGCCTCGGGATTACAAACATTGACCCGATTCCATTCGGATTGCTGTTCGAGCGATTCTTGAATCCAGACCGTATCTCGATGCCGGACATCGATATCGACTTCTCGGATACACGACGTGAAGAAGTCATCGACTATGTGCGTGAAAAATATGGTCATGAGGCGGTGGCGGGCGTCATCACTTTCGGTCGCATGAAGGCGAAAAGTGTCGTTCGTGACGTGGCTCGTGTCATGGGGCAACCAACTCAGTTTGGGGATAAGATTGCGAAGCTTGTACCAACTAAACTTGAACAGAATGGTGAGAACGTTAAAGTTACGTTGACAAACGTATTGAGACTTTCGCCTGAATTCAAGCGTCTTTACAATTCGGATGACAATGTGAAAAAGGTCGTTGACTTTGGGATTCGACTGGAAGGTTTGCCACGGACATTGTCTCAACATGCTTGTGCGGTGTTGATTTCTCCAAGTGCCGTTTCTGATTACATCCCGCTCGTCACGCTCAACAACAGCAAGACGAAAACTCGTGACACGGTGACGCAGTTTACGATGGGCGAATGTGAAGAGATGGGGATTTTGAAGATGGACTTCCTCGGATTGCGGACGATGGGCGTGTTCGAACGTGCGTTGAAGTATATCAATGAGACGAAACGAGATGTGAATGACCCTCTTAATCTCGATGATATTCCAATCGGAGACCACAATGTGTATGACTTTATCTCAAAGGGACATACCGCAGGGGTATTCCAGTTGGAGTCCTCGGGGATGACAGGGCTGATGGGGCAACTTTATCAGGACATCCAGAATATGAAGGGGACAGAAGAGGAAGGCATTCAATTGTTCGAGCGTTTGGTGGCGGGCATCTCACTTTACCGCCCGGGTCCGATGGATGAAATTCCAAACTACGTCAAGAACATGTTGACCCCAGATGGGATTCATTATGATATCCCTGAGCTAGAAGATATTTTGAAACCGACATACAACGTTATCGTTTATCAGGAACAGGTCATGCACATCGTTCGTCAATTGGCAGGATTCTCAAAAGGTGATGCTGACGGTGTGCGAAAGGCGATGGGGAAAAAGATTGAAGCGTTACTGAACATGTACGGAGAGTACTTCCTTCATGGGAATGAGGAAAAAGCGATTGCAGGTGCTATCGCAAACGGCGTGGATGAGGCTTTGGCTCGCAATCTTTGGGAGCGGATGAAGAAGTTCGGTCTATATGCCTTCAACAAGAGTCACGCAGTGGGATATAGTGACATTGCTATTCGTTCTGCTTGGTTGAGTCATTACTTCCCTGTCGAATACCTGACAGCGACATTGAACTCGTTCCTCTCAAAAGCAGACCGAATTAAACAGTTCATGACTGTATGTAAGAACCGTGGGGTATCCGTTCTATCACCGGACGTCAATCGTTCGATGCAGGATTTCTCAGTGGATGGCAAATCTATTCGTTTCGGATTCGGCGGGATTCGAAATATGGGTTCTTATGGGGAAATGATTATTCGTGAGCGAAGTGAAAATGGATTGTTCACGAGTCTTTTCAACTTTATCGAGCGGATGTCCGCTTCAGCAGGTATCACAAAACGGCGAATCGAGGCACTTATCTATGCGGGGGCTTTCGACTTGTTCCCAGGTACACGTTTGGAAAAGTTAGACATGATTGATGTCTTTACCGGCATTGCTAGTATTTCAAAATCGGACAAAGAAAATGGAACGAAGTCATTATTCTCGTCTTCACTGTTCCGACCGATTTATGACCACTTCTTTACCTTGTCAAATGCACGTGAGATGACAGAGAAGGCTCGTTTAGAGAAAGAACGGGAATATACCGGATTCTATGTGTCTGGTCACCCATTGGATGAATATGAGGCAGTCTTCAAGAACCCAGAAATTAAGAATTTCTATAGTATTCAACAGATACTACCGAATGCAATCGAGTCAGAAGATGGTCTTGAAGAGGAAATTCTGTTTGAAAGTGCTTTTGACGGAGAAATGGTTCGGATTTCTGGCGTTGTACAAGAGTTGGAGGTGAAAGAGACTAAATCGCATCAACTGATGGCAAACATCGTCATCGAGGATGTTTCGGCAAGTGTGAAAGCGATTCTGTTCCCGACCACCTATTCTCAAAATGTACACCATTTGAAAAATGGAGCCGTCCTTGCGTTCTATGGAAAAATCGACACGAGCGAATTCGGTACACAGTTCATCGTGAACTCTATCGAAACGATGGAAGAGCTGATGTCCCCACAAGATGTGTCACAACTGGTCTTGTATCTAAACGCAGACCAATCCCAAGCAAGAAAAGAATTCACGGAAGCAACAAAAATCTTCGTGGAGTCGAAGCAGAAAAATCACACTCCTGTCACGATTGTGATGGGAGGGAAGGAATATAGCACGAGACAAGGGAAGGCTATTCTTGGAAACACTAGGATGTCTACGGTCATCAAATTGCAAGAACTGCTAGGAAAGAAGAGCGTCGAAGTTCGTTATTAATCAAAGGGGGCTTCCGCCCCTTTTGAATTGATGATATAGAGAGGAGGCATGATATGCAGAAATTGAAGAGATGGTATACGAAACCTTCATTCAACATGATATTAAATCGTGTACAGGTAACTTTAAGTTATTTAGAAGAGGTAGGGGAAAGACCTATGACAGAAAACAACTTGTCGATGGATATAGAAAGGTTGGAAAAGTGGACGTTCGGGTCATTGAGGAGATTAGAGGAGATTAGCGCTTGTAAGAGTCAGCTTCGTGATATTCAAAATAAAAGACGACAGTGAATGTCGTCTTTTTACTTGAATGCCCGCCCTTTATTCTTCTTGTACATGTCACGTTTCGCCAATTGTTCAGGGCTTGCAGGCTTGTGCAAGCCAAGTCCGGGAGTGAGGAAAATCGCTAGAATGAATGTGATGCCAGATGACAACCAAAATCCGAGGTCGAAAGCCTTCATCAGAATAAGAGTAGGGAAGATAGCAAACAACATATATCCTAAGATGAGTGTCATGGTTATCTTGACCATATCTTTCATTCGGAGCGGTTGGTCGTCCTCTTCTTGTAAAGGCATCTCACCCCCATCCAAAATCGACTTCTTAGACTTTTGAGTCTGAACGACTTTCAATTCCAGATTACTTCGACTTTCAGTCTCATTGACGTCTGTACTTTCTTTGTCCTCAATATTCATATCGAACCGACACTTCCTTTCTAACTAAATTAAAATGTTTGATATGGGTATTCTATGAGCGAAGAGGACAGATGAACACTGTATCGGCGTTCTATGATTTTTGACAGATTTTAAAAATATAGTTTGACAATAGTCAAAAAAGGGGATAATATTAGGTTATACAAAAGAACGAACGTTGTGAGGATAGTCAAATATTACAGAGAATCCGGGAGGAATTGAAGTTATGGTAACTTGTTTAGAGCCACGTGAGACAAAAGTGAAACATCAGTTTAAAATTGGAGACCGAGTCTATTGGATGTATTTGATGGATGGCAATTTTAAAGAGTACGCATATGGAACACTACATGGCTTTGTTGATGATACAACGGCTACCATAAAGATTGTACTGAAGGGGAAACGAAAAGATATCATTGATTATGAAGATGTGGAGATTGACCGCTTGATGCTTCATATCCCTGACTCTTCACGCAAAATGGATGAAGAGAAATTATAAAAAGCAGATGGATTATCCATCTGCTTTTGTGATTTTTACTTACATTTCATTCGTTGTTTCGCCACGACGTCGTGCCTGGCGTTCAAATACTTTCTGTAAATCTTCTGCAGGTGAAATCGGCTCTCGAATATACAGCACTTTCGATACCAGTTCGGTCACCTTATCGATACCTTCATCATTCAAGCGACCGATGCGCTTTCCGATACGTCCACGTGATTTGGTATAGATGCTTTCCGTTTTGATAATGCCGTCAACCTTGTTTGCCCCCCATGCAAGAATGTCGGGGGTGATATGAAGATGGAACGGCATGTCATCATCGGGATTTTCAGCACCCCTAGCGATTGGAAGAACAAGCAACGTGTTGCTCTTTTCATTCGTCAGACTAGATGATAAGACGACGACCGGACGAATTCCAAGCATCTCGCTACCGATACCATGACCGAAATCCAATGTCCAAATATCTCCTCGTTTCGGGAATTCGACCATAGTCTTTTCCTTGTTCGTATATTTTTCAATTTTATTTAGCCAAGCATCGTAATCCGACTTTGATGCATTATTCAAAAAGTTTTCCATAGTTTTCACTCCTAGATATCTATTATTTGTTCACATTTAAAAGATTGTGTTATTCACACTACTATTTTGAATTGTTTATGCTGTATCCTATGCAAAGTATATCAAAAAAATAAGAGGGGATTCGAAAGTATGCATTCCAAGCGGCGCCTAGTGACGACGCTCTGAGTGCAGGTACTTGATTCCCCTCTAAATAAAAATTACATATTGAACAGCGCACCAACATTTAATGAGGATTCGTCTATTTCATCATTCTCATTACTATTTGTCTCAGGCGTCTGTTGTTTTCGTTCCTCTTCTTCTTGCTTTCTTCGTCTTGCCTCTGCACGTTGGCGTCGTGCCCGTTCGATACGTTCCTCTTCTTCGTCCACAGAGGACGCATCCTTTGAAGATGCAGTCTCTTCTGTTGCAGGGTAACGAATTTCTTCTCTAGTAGAAGGTTGTTCGAACGATTGAGTCGGTTTCGATGCAGGGAGTGGTGCCAATTGTTGCAACGGAGTGGAAGATTCCATTCCAACATAACCGGTTGGGTCACTCAAGAAATTAGAGAGTTCTTCTCCGTCGATACGAATGACTCGCTTCAAAACATTTTCAACCGCTTCTGCGTGTTGTGGAGTGTCAGCAGGATACTGCGCCCCGACCATGCTTTGAATGATTTTGTAGGTCTGCATAACCTTGTTCAAACCCATTCTCTTTTCATAATCGAGTGCCTTCTCGACATAATCCACAATGACATCTGAGATGACACCACCCTCAGTTTCACATTTCTCAATCAATGGGCTAAGGACGATTCGGTTGTGCTTTTTCTGAAGCGAGACGTTAAATGAATTTCTAGCCATTTTTACATCACGCTCCTTTATCCGATTGTCAACTCTTCGTCTTCTTCTTCCATGATGTTGTAGTTCTCTTCGAAATCTACAGATTTAACGGCTTTAATAATCTTGACGACCGCCTTCGTAACGACTGACTTATCAGATTCCACTTGAGTCAAGTAACGAATCGCATAGCTGATGCAGTTGTCCCATTTAGCAGTTTTTGAGATTTCAAAGTTTTCCGCATTCGAAGTCAAGACTTCGTTCAAGTAAGATTCAAGACGGAGCGAACCACCGCCTGTGAAGAGAATGGCATGTCCACGTTGATTGAGGTAGACACTCTTACGAACGAGGGCATCTATAATTTGCTCACGAATGAAGGTGTTGACGGTCTCTTGCATGAAGTCCTCTGAGTCAGAGAAACCAGAAAGTGTAGACCCAGACTCAAGTAGCTCATCCAATTGCGGGATTTTACGCTCAGAGATGGCACGGTTCCAGTCAATGCTGTCAATGTCAAAATATTGACTTGTTAAGACGAAGCGTAGTTCACTCTTCAAATGCTGTTCAAGACGGTTCATCCCCGCATAATCCAAGCTGAAGTATTGAAGCGTGTTTCCTTTTTCGTCATATTTACGGTAGTTGACGTTCTGACCACCGATGTCAACGACGTGGATTTGACTAGTATGCTGTTTGAGCGTGCGAGGTAGTACAGCCATACCCTCCGGATAAACTTCTAGTCGATTGATAGCGAACGACTTGTCTTCTTGGTTCAGACCCAATGAGATAACCCCATCTTCATTCCCGAGGATTAACTCTTTATAACGCTCAATGTTCTCTGAAGCAACGAAGTCGTTTGTAGGAGAACCGATGACAAGGTTCACTGGTTCTTCTTTGTTTCCGACCAAAGCCGCAACACTCGTGTAAACGCATAGTTTATGATGTTCGTTCGTTTTAGAGATGTCCGCATTATATTCTGCTTGAACCCCTTCACCGACAAGATGGAATCGGTTGTTTGATACAAGTTTGAATTGTTTTGGTGACGAGCTTTCATGGTTGTTGAAGCTCGGTACTCGTTTGCTTTTAGATGGGAATGAGAACACGCCTTTTACTGTTCCCGTTCGTGTAAATACCATACCCTTGACCTCGTGCTTACCTGGGTCAACGACTACAAAATCGCCTCTACTGAGTTTTGACATCTCGAATTCCTCCTCTAATATTAACGTCCATTATTGCTCAGACCTTTGAAGAGTCCTGATGATTGAATCGATTTTTATGTATCAAAGGTCTTTCGTAAGTATCATTTTACGGTAGTCATATAAAAAGAGCAATGTAAAATGACGAAATGTAACAAAATTGTAGTCACATAAGGACATAAAAACCTTTTATGTGTCACGGTTTAAACATTTATGACATTTCTCGACATTTTATAGCGGGAATATTCATCAATAAGAAAAAGCAGATTTTCGTCTGCTTCTTTTATTGATATGAAATTGTCCCTTCTTTGATAGAAGTCTTGTATCCCATTTGTTTCAATTTTTCTATAAATAGTTCATCCGATTCGGCTGATAGTTCATTGTGGAAGTCAACAGCATTGTTGAAAATTTGAGCCACATCGCTCGTAGGAGCTGACTGAAGTTCGTTAATCAGTTCGGATACCGCATTCTTTTTCAAAAGAATGTACTCGATGTAGTCTTGATGTTTGACGCTATCCGAGTTCTTCAACACCTGAACTCGTTCGCCATAACGATTCAACTTCAATTCCATGGATTGCAATCGAAGTAGGTATTGTCCTCTGGAAGTCTCTCCTTGGATGTACAAGATAGAGATGTCACGGACTTGTTGTAGGAAGATTGTCGCATTCTCATCTTCAAGACGAATCTTCATCAACATCTCATCATTCTGAGGTTTAGAGGTGAGTCCTGATTGTGGCTTCCCTTTGTCACCGGATGTGAATGAGCCTTTTAAATCATCCTTCCAATCATTTGCGGCTTGAATGATTTTGTCGGCAGTAGAGGATTCCTCATCAGAGGACTTCTCATCGACTGTGTTTGCTTCATCCGGTTTTTTGTCCGAGTCTTTTTCTACGGAGGATGGCGTCGCTTTACTAGCGTAAATTTCTTGAAGTACTATCTCCTCTTTTGACTGAATGGCGACCTCTCGATACATTTTATAAGTCAACGGTATCATGGCGATAAGAAGTAATACCAATACAATTCTAAACCATTTTGGCGATGGTGAAGACGGTACCTCATCCGGGTCAGGTGGATGTTCCTCTTCCACTTGTGACACTTTTTCAGGTTCTTCGTTTTCGAAAACATAGACCACCTCTCCATTTTCTATTTTGACATACGGGTATTTGTTGTCTTTTTTCTTAACATTTTTATCTCTCATAAGCCATAGTTTAAGTCGTTTGAAGAAATTCATTGTTCTCACGTCCTCTCATCAAATATAATGTATCGTTTTTCTTCCATGCTATGCATGAGTAGATGTTGTTATTGATGGATAGAACAAAACATATTTTATTTATACAATAGTCAAAAAATACATGATATAATAAAGTTATTGAGAGGTGGTTGATTATGAAAATTGAAACACTAGGGTTTCCCACAGCAAAAACCAATCAACTTAAGAAAAACCAAATCGAGACGGTCGAAGACCTGATACGGTATTTGCCACGAAAATATTATGACTTCTCGAAACAACTGAGGTTCAGTGAAGGCGGAGACACACCAGGATTGTTCGGAGGAATAGTGTCGGAAGTAAAGCCGATTAAGAATGGTGTTACTTTTAGATTGAAAGACGAGCTCAGTAGCGATATCGGTTTTGTGACATTCTTCGGTCAGCCATATCTGAAATCTCAGATTCAAACCGAAGACATGCTGTATATCGGTGGAAAAGTTGAGAAGAAGTTCGGGAAATATTTCATCTCCCCATTGGTTTGGGGATTGAACAGAGAATCTATCTTGGGGATTCAACCAGTTTACAAGAAGATAAAAGGGATGTCTGATGATTATCTGAAGAAGGCGATATTGACTGGGTTATCTCTCCATTCTAAGGATGACTACCTGGAACCTGTCCTTCTGAGGGAGTTCGGAATCGTCCCGTTGCATCGTGGTGTAAGAGGATTGCATCAGCCGAAAGATATGAGTCATCTTGAGGAAAGTATGAAACGGAGTCTTTTTGACGAGCTGTTTGAATACAACTTTCACTTGTTGAGTCGAGGCGCTCACGATAGAAAGGAAAATCCGTATCCCATCCTTGGGTTTGACAAGACAACGTCATTGCTGAATCAACTTCCATTCTCGTTGACAGAAGGACAGCGGGAAGTGTTGCGTGCCATCACTCGCAAAATGAGGGACGGTCAACTGGTCGATGCACTCGTCATGGGGGATGTGGGCTGTGGAAAGACCATGGTTGCACTGTTGCTGATGGTCGGTCAATCAGAGTCGGGCTATCAATCTGTTCTGATGGCTCCGACGAACGTCTTGGCAATGCAACATTATAATGAAGCAAAGACGATGTTAGAGCCTCTGGGAATCCGTGTCGGATTCTTAAACGGTGGGATGAAGGTGCGAGAACGGAAGTCGCTCTTGAAAGAACTGAAGTCTGGAGAGATTGATATCCTAATCGGGACTCATGCTTGCATTCACGATGAAGTCGAGTTCCACAAACTGTCACTTTGTGTGGTGGATGAAGAACATCGATTCGGAGTGCGGCAGAGAGAAGCCATCAGAGGGAAAGTAGAGCTAGGGATACACATGGTGTCGATGTCCGCAACTCCAATTCCTAGAAGCCTCGCCACGACGCTTTACGGTGAACATGTTGATATCCTGACGATTAAGACGCTTCCAAGCGGGAGAAAGCCAGTCGCCGTATCTCTTCACTCCGATAGCAAGCGTCCTTATGAAAACATTCGTGATGCCGTCCGTCGTGGTGAACAGGCTTATATCGTTTGCCCACTGATTGATGACAATGATGGCATGGAAGACGTAAAAAGCGTGGAACAGGTATTTGCAGAAACTCAGAAAGAATTCAGTCAGGACGGATTCGTCATCGACTATATCTCGGGGAACATGAAGGAGGAAGACCTTAACACACGTTTGAGGAATTTTAAGAGCGGTCAAACGCATATATTGATTTCTACGACGGTCATCGAAGTGGGAGTGAACGTCCCGAATGCAACCGTCATGGTTATTGAGAATGCAGAACGTTTCGGTTCTAGCCAAATCTGGCAATTAAAAGGGCGAGTAGGTAGAGGCAGTAAACCATCAAGTTGTTTCCTTGTCTCACCATCTCCGAACCCATTTTCTAAAGAAAAGCTAGAAATGCTATGTCGAGCAAAAGATGGCTTCGAAGTGGCGAAGGAAGACCTTAGGCTCCGAGGGGCAGGCAGTCTTCTAGGAGATGAACAGTCCGGAGCGAACAGGTATATCTCACTCATTTTGGCGAATGAAAGCTTGAATGAAAAAATCAGGAAAGAGATTAGAAGAATTCTTGCTGATGAGAAGCGACGGAACAGATATAGACGGTCGTTACGAAAAGATGTTGAAGTTTTGGAAAAGTAGGTCGCTCAACGTGACTTACTTTTTTATTCTTAAAATCAGAAGTGCCTGTAAATTTGACTATAGTCAAAATAATTTCTATAATTATTCGTAGGTAAAATTATCTTCAGTCTAAATGGATGGGCATCAATAAAGGGAGGAGGAGATTGTTCATGTCAGTAAGTGTCAAAAGCGTCATACGAATGACCCCATCCATTCGTAAAAGAGCAAGCATGAATATTTGGGCACATAAAGAAGAATCATTCGACATGGACTTTCTCTTCCATTCACTACGACATCTCGTTGAAGAGAACGAACAATCGAAACATGAGAAGTCGTTCATTCAACAGATGAGAATGATTGATTTAACAAAATTTATTCGGGATGCACAAGGATTGAATCAATACTTCACTTGTTCATTCTTTTCAAAGCGATTTGCATGGATATCCAAGAATGAGCAAGGTGAGTATCGTTACTTTTCTAAAATCAAAGACGGTCATGGTTATTATGCCTTTGATTTATTTGACTTGATGACCATCGTCTTAAATAAATCCAATCGAGAACTTGCCCTATACATGGAAGAGACCTTTTCCATCACTGGTATCGATGAATGGGTGGTTCGTGAGAAGAAAAAAATTGAAGAGAACATCGATATGCTCTCCAATGTTTCGCTTATGGAGACGCCTAATCTACAGATGGTGCTTCGTGGGGGAGTTGAGGTCTTGAAACGATTTCTGATGTATGCCAAAGAACATATCTCTGGGAAACATCTTGCAACCGGTGGCAATGCTGTGTTCTTTCTGTCCACTCAGTACGTGAAAGACCATTTTTTTCCGAAGAAATCGGTGTCTACGTTGAATCAATGGGTGAACCTGTTTACTGTTTTGGGGCTTGTCGAAAAGCCAAAACAAGTCCCAATTGAGATGCAGGTCGAGGCAGAGAAGCATCAAGCTCTTAAAAAGAAACATAATCATGTCTCATTTTATTGTTTCCCTATGTTTTCTTCGGTTTTTTCTAAAGCAGAAAAACGTGCGAAAGAATTGGTCAAGCGACGCATATCTTATCATCAAGTAACAAAAGAGATGGTGCGTTCCTTGTTCGGAAAGGAGGTTCACGATGATGTATACGTTCAACGAACACACGGAAGAAAGAAATCGATTCCAGTGTTCGAAAAAAATAGAGCAATCAAATCGTTATCTGAAACTTTCCGCATTCAACTACAGGAGAGGGGTGTCGTCTCGAAGCGTGAGCTAGAATCACAGTCGAGTTTGCCAAAGTCCGTATTCACGAGAACTTGGAATGACCTGGTATTACGTCATGATTGCGAGTCTGGACAAGCCACTCTCGAAGAGCGAGAGAGGTTGGGACTGAGACCCCGACAGACCGTTGCAAGAAGAATTGAACATACAGTGGGGTCAACAACGTGGAAAACAACGAATGCTTTGCCGTGGGATGACGAAGACTTCCATACGTTGTTCCCAGATGAACGTGCATCATTCATCGAAGTTTCATAAAGAGCAATTTGAGAGGAGTGAACTAAAAAATGAAAAAACTATCTACCGTAATCGGTATCATACCGGTTTTCTTCTTGTCCGGCTGTGTGAACGTCGATGAATCGATGGACAATGTCGAATCATATGTATCCGGAAAACTTGCATCCTATTCTGTACCATTCGAATGGTTTAAAAGTGACATTCAAGAGGAGCCGAGCGAAGAAGAGAAGTGGTCACCAATTACACCTTTAACTTTACCTAGCGGTGATGCCACCGAGAAGGTGAGAATGAGTGCTGAAACCATGCTCGAAGAACTTATGGGAGAGCTCAATGACGAGGAGAAAATGATGGGATTCCTAGAAGGGGAAGATACCTCAAGGACATCATTTAAATCATTCAGAACGCTTGAATCGAGCGTCGATGTTTTCGGAGACATCATCCGTCAGGTCTATGCAACCCCTTATCAACGAATCCAGTCGATTACATTGACAGGTATTGGCGAACAACAGGTGGGAGATGAAGAATTCAGAGCGATATCCGTAACACTGAATAGTGTGAATGATACCAAAAAATTCTTACAACATGATGTGATGCTCCTGACAGATGAAAAGAACAACATTCGATTCGTCAAACTCAATCAAGAAACAGACAGAGAAAATACATTGACTCCACTGACAAGTGAGAGCGAATGGTCGGCGGATGTGCATAAAGAATTCAAGTATAAATGGAATGAAATCATCTCATTCCCTCCGGTAGATGATTGGCGCAATGTCGGGAGAGATGAGATAGCGGCATGGCTCTCAAAAGTCGGTGTGACAGACCAAGAATCTGTAGAGACGGTGTTCACTTGGTACAGAGTGAATGAAGGAGATATGAAAAAAGCAGTCATTACTGGATATCTCCATACCGATGAGAACGCATCAGCCATTACGATGTACGAAGTTAAGTATCCTCAAAAGCATGGCGATGCACCGCTTTCTTTCAGCATTTTTTATGACAGAGGCAACCATAAAATCATTGGATTTGGTAAAGAAACACCATTCAACAAAAAGGGGGAATCATGATGAGCAAAAAATGGATGATTTACGGTCTAGCACTTTCAGCTTCCATTTATCCTGGATATTTACTGATAAAAGGTCAGGACTTTGGGGAGACAAGAGAGGTTGGCGTGTTGTCAGAGATGGGGCAAGAAAAGCTGATGAATGAAGTGTCGGAACTGGTCATCAATGATGCATCCCCTAAGACGATTGATGATAAGATTTCGACTGCCATCGGACGAGTGAGCACAGACAAACAAACCGAACTTCTATTCGGCTTGTTGTACTCGATGAGGATGGAGCAAGACCGGCTGATGGAAACTTATGTACAAATTGCTGAAGAGTTGACCGTCTCTTATAACAATGGGGAGTTCAAATCAGGTACACAAGATTTCTCCGGTGTGAAAGATAAGGTAGTGCGTGAGTATTTAGAAGGATTAAGTGAGAGTTATTTCAAAGTTGAAGAAAAGGGCGACAGCCTATTCTTGTCTCAAGATTTAGACAGGTTCGAGAGTGAATATGGTAAATATTTGGATAAATCAACGAAAGCATTTATTGATATACAGAAAGAACAGCTTCAATCCTACCCGAATTCGAACGACTCGGAGAAGCAAGTGTTCGAGAAGCAGTTGAATTTGATTTTGTTTGTCGAAAGCAATCGTGTGAACTGGGAAAACTCATATTATCATGATGAGATTCAGTCGATGGAGCGGAACCTATACGCTAACGTGTTCGGTGTCGATGAACCAAAACACTTTGACCATGAGAAGGGGCAATACACGTTTAAATCTGGCATCCGTGACATTATGACAGAACTGATGGATGACTATTCCAATACATTTATCGGAGACGATATTTATGGGTATTTGAATGAGCTAGAGTCGAACAAGTGGCAACTCAACGAGAAGGAAAACTTCATTTTGAATCGTATTTCTGAGCGGTTCTCGACTCCATCTAAAGTTCAGTCACCGTATATTCAAGTGTCTGCACCTGAAGGCGGTGATTCTTGATGCGAAGAATCGGATTCCGTTGGTTATGGTGGATTGTATTCCCTCCGTATGCTGTATACCAACTTCTACGTTCGTCATTGAAATGGTATCTAAAAGTACCGATTATCTTGTTCATTCTTCTTTTGTCGTTATTGGCATGGGACATGACTAAAAATCCATACCGAGTAGAGATTGAAGAAGCACGAGTTGAAGCACAAGAATATTTCGAGAAAGAACTCGATGAAAATGTTGAGAAGGTAACACGATTGGGTGAAGGGTTAGTGTTGACCGGAAAAGAAAAACAGACCGTTCTCTTTTACAAGGTGTTGACGAATCAACACATGTATCATGTCGGTTTTATCTCGAAAGACGGAAAGGGTTTGGATATTTATCGGATTGAAGAACGGAGCCCCGAGGTGCGTCTCATTGAAGGGGATGAGAAATCAACCAATTCCATCGTCTCGCTCTTCTTACAAAAAAACCAGAGCTTAGGCGAGATTCAAGGTGTCTTGCAGACGGATGCCTTGAATCATGCGGAAGTTCAGACGAGCGAGGGTGTTTATTCCTTTGAGGTATTGAACCCGTATCAACTCAACTACCACAAACTTACGACGGATGATGAGAAGCCAAAACCAAGACGTGAGAGCATGCTTGTCTCCGAGGTGGATGACTTTCTTAAAGAGCGAGAAGGAAAGATAGGCAAGATTGAAACGATTGATGCATACACTCTTTCAATCGGGGCGGAGAGTTATTACTTCACTACCAATAAGGGTGAGTATTTACTGGACATCCACAAAGATGGCTCTATCTATCTAAAAGAAAAAAGAACAGGAGTGATGAGTGAATGAATGAGAATCAATTGATTGAATTGGACTATTTGGATGAGATGGGAGACAAGGTGGTGGAAGTCCTCACACCCCTGCTCAACGGAAATGCGTATGAGGTTGCAGGCAGTGAACCTTATCCAAGGTCTTTGTTTGAGACGGTTGCGAACGTTGCAATTGATGTTGCGGTACAGAACACTGCGATTCGTGCATTCCATGTAGCTCCTTTAATCGAGGGAGACATCTATATGGTTGATATTCAGGACAAGAATGAGAACTCCGTGGTAACAGTAATGCTGAACACCAGTCGGGAAGGAAATCAAATCAAAGTAGATGACATCTTGGCAACATTCAAGCAAGGTGCGATTGTTCAATGTCACGAGGAACTAAGTGCACAAATCAGTGAAGAGACGGCTGATGTTCTCTGAATAAGGGGTCTAGGAGAGTGGTCATTTAAGACCGCTCTCTTAGTTATTAAAAAATAAAGTGGTGAATAGGATAACAAGGTATTTTCAATTGGTGTGAAAACACAATTTATTTCAAAAGGAGTGGTTCGGAGTGTTGAATCAAATCGAGCGTCAGAACAATCTTTTTATCGAGGTCTTCACAGAGCGGAATATCCAGAGAGCACGAAAAATTTATCAGGCATACGTTGATAAGTATCTAGCGAACTTGTCGATGGCAATGAAAAATAATGACGTGACAGGTATGGATATGGCTAAAAAGAAACTGGAGGCGATTGTAGCAAATCTTTCGGTACTGCCTGAGAGCCAGACGCAGAGCGTTTCGGAGAAGGGTGAGCCTGTATCGTTTGACAAGAAAATGACGTCGAAATCAGCATATCTGGTACAGATGGAACTTTGCCGGTCATATGTGGACATTTATCTCGACATGATGAACCAGGCGATGAAGCGAGATGATTTGGAAGGTGTAGAGAACGCCAAACAAATGCTCAAAGAAATACAGGAAGAAATGTCGAAAAGAAGCAAGGCGGTGGTATATTGATGACTACTTTGTTGGCGCAAAACTGTCTGTTCGAGTCTAAAGGACAAGTGGGGTCAGGGTATAAAAAAATAGTCATTGATGGTCAAGAGGTCGGCGAGATGATGTTCCAATCCTCACGGACACTTTCATCCGCAGTATTAGTCGGTGTAAGTGATGAAGATGCGGAAATCTTATTCCCGATGTTCATGAGATGTAAGATGGATGATGGTATCTATATTCAGGACTTCGTGATATATGAGAACGATGAGGCTATGGTTTCAAGAGTCTTGAACTCGCTCAAACTCACGAAAAGACCGATTTTGTTTCATTCTCTTTCTCAAGATGAACAATTGTATCAAAACTTATCTTTAAAAAAAATATGTCCGTGCTACTACGGATATGGTTTGTAAGGAGTCTGAATTTCAGACTCCTTTTCTTATCGGACTTTCATAAAATTGACTATAGTCAATAAATTAATCTATAATATTAAAAAATAACTATAAAACAGGAGTGAATCAATCATGTTGACTAAAAAGGATAATGAGGTATTGGCGGCTTTTGATATCGGAGCCATTCCAGATTATGTCGAAACGATGAAAAAGTCACATTTTGTCGTAATGGATATTGAGACTACAGGCTTTCATCCAGACAAAGGAGCAACGATTATCGAAATCGGAGCGGTTCGAGTTTTAAACGGGAAGATTCAAGACAGATTTCAACAATTCGTTGACCCTCAAA
The DNA here is from genome assembly GCF_018617035.1 of Exiguobacterium sp. s140. GTDB lineage: Bacteria > Bacillota > Bacilli > Exiguobacteriales > Exiguobacteriaceae > Exiguobacterium > Exiguobacterium profundum. The sequence goes on along the minus strand of NZ_JACSJK010000003.1, from coordinate 79,292 downwards.
TGAAGATTCCAAAGAAGATTGTTGCACACACCGGAATTACCGACGAGATGGTTAAAGGACAACCGACCATCGGACAAGTGTTGATTGATTTACACACGTACATCGGGGATGCCGTTGTTGTCGTTCACAATGAAGGGTTTGACTGGAAACGATTTTTGGTTCCGTTCTTCAAACGGGTCGGGATTCACATTCAAAACGATGTCATTTGCACATTGAAATTGTTCCGGAGAGGTCTACCGAAGCAAAAAGAGGATGGATATAAACTAGGAACTCTTGCGAAACTTTTTGATGTGAGTTTGGAAAATGCGCACCGTGCGGATGAGGATGCTTATGCGACTGCTGAGGTCTTCAACAAGGTATATCACTATGTTATCGACCCTGATACAGTCGAAGTGCGTGAACATATCGTCAAACCAGTCGAACACACGCCTTCTGAAGTGAAGCGTGTTCGTTATTGGGAGAAACAAATCACGAAGAAGAAGATGATGAAGCGCCTCTACGTATCCCTACGAAGTGGAAACGATTTCGGTACAGTGTACTTCGACGTCATTACACGAGTTTGGTACAACAAAGACTTCCCTCTTCCTCTAGATTTCAAAATTGTAGAGAACGATGTCCTGAAATTCCTTTCGTTACCTGATATTCGTGCTCTTCAAGAATTTAAGAACTGAGAGGTGAGAGAATGATATTTGAAGCAACTTACAAGGACATGAAGAAAGCAATGGATATGATGCGAGCCACGCTAAGTGATTCGGAGTTTAAGAGCGGAAATCATGCAGTGACTCTTGAGGCTACAGACAACGAGGATGTCATCTTCTACTTCATTGATAAGAAGAATAAGGTGGAAATCACCTATAAGTTGAAAGAAGCGAAGATGATTTATGAAGGTGTAGCAACCTGTTCATTAAAAGAGTTGCTCGATGCACTGAAGCAATTCAGCAAGAGTAAAGAAGTTATTTTGATTGAACGGGATGGAGACGAACTTCGAGTCGATGATGGCGTGTTTCCGGAGTCTGTTTTTTTCCTTTTCGATGACGAGGATACGGTGATTGTAGAAGAGGTTAAACGAGAAGTATTGTTCTGCTCAGATGGTAAAACGCTATCTGGTATGTTGAATCGTGCATCACTTCCTCTGAAGAAGACAGAATTTCCTTCTGAGAAATTGGACACCCAATCCATTTATTTTAGCTCAATCGAGGATGGGACGGCTCAAGTCGTCTCCTTTTCGATGCACCAAAGCTATTACGAAAAGAGAGAAGTGGATGCGAGTTCACCGTTCAATCTTATACTGTCAAAACCAAAGGCTCGGGCATTGCAAAAGCTCTCTGAGGGGATGGGGCAATTGACATTCTCCATGTCCCTTCAAGATGAACGACCTGCAATCGTTCTATCGGATGACTCGGACACGGTGACGATTGTCTTGAAGGGTGATTATGTGACAGATGGTGTCATCGCAAATTCTATGAGTGCAGTGTTCAAAGGATTGAATGAGAAGCGTCCGGAATGGGCTAAAGCTATGGATAATTCTCTTGATAAAATCGGGAAGTTGACCGTAAGAGATAACCTTTTATTTAGTCAAGACGGCATTTGCCTCTCTCCTTCGGGATATCCCGCAAAGATAATTAAAGACATGTTTAAGAATGGATTCATCCAAGATACGGCAGTCGTTGGGGAAGTGGAACCCGGAGCGGTATTAGCGATTGCTGACTATTCTTCGAATGCAGAAAAAATCTTCATTCTCAGTTATAGAAACACGCAAGGAGAATAAGATAAAGAATAGGAAAAATCCTAAAAAGCAGGAATTCAAAGAATCTTAACGGAACCTAAATTGAAAGGGGAACGACATTCGATGAATCAAACAGAAGGAAGTGCTATTGATTATTTAACAGGTAGACATAATTGGACAGAAAAAGAAGACACACACACACAACCGACAAAATTTCAACGACACCTAGAGCTTTTACGACACCTTAGACTGAAATTTTGTATTCTGTCCCGAAAGGGGGGCGAAAGCCCCCCACGGTTTACCTGAAACTTATGTAAGGATATCCTTGCCTCTCGCACTTTCGTTGCCGCATGAGAATATGACCATCTGACAATAGATGACTCGTCATACTTTCTTGTACAAGCGATGTTTTGATGCATCAGTAACGTTTTCCGCTCTTTCAGGGAGCTGTTTGAAGACCACTCGTTTGCAAAAAAATGGCTATCATCTCGATTACTTGAGATAAGTGACCATTCCCGCAACGGTGGTCTTTTTCCTGTTCATAAAAGCGAGTACCACCACTTGAAATTTGACTATAGTCAAAAATAAGAAATATAATGATATGTATCTACACAGGAAATCAATCTTGGGAGAGGACGTGAATAAAATGGGGCTATCAAGAGCAAACAGTAAGAAAAATGACCCCCTGGATGGAACACAACAGAGAAAAGAAGTGTCATTTGGGAAGAAAATTGTAAAAGGTGTCGTTATCACCGGAACAATATTTACGCTTCTATTGTCAACTGGAGGCGCCGTGTCCGGAGCAATTGTATGGGATAAATATGGCGATTTCATTCAATCGAGCGTCACGAAAGGGTATTCGATATCAGAACATATAAAAGAAGAGGATTTTATCACGAAGTCCCCCACGAAAATTTATGATTCGAATGGGAAATTGTTGAAAGTGTTCAAAGAGTACCAGTATGAGACACCTAAGTTTAAAGAAATCAATCCTTTCTTCGTAGAGGCACTTGTATCTGCAGAGGACGAGAGATTCTATGACCATCATGGTGTAGACCTCTACGGTACGATGCGTGGAATCCTTACGACTCTCAAAGGGAATGGGACTCAAGGTGGAAGTACTATCACGCAACAGTTGGTTCGAAATGTCATCCTGAATGATAACAATGTTTCGGTTGAGCGAAAACTGGTGGAACAGGTTGTCGCACAGGAACTTGAGAAAAAGATGGATAAGAATGAGATACTACGGCACTACTTGAACAATGTTTATTTCGGAAATGGAAACTATGGCATTGCGCCATCTGCCACGTATTATTTCTCAAAAAAACAATCCGAGGTAGAGTTGCATGAAGCCGCACTCATCATCGGTATCACAAACAACCCAAGCTTGTTTGACCCGATACGGAACCCTGAAAATGCATTGAAGAAACGTAATCGAGTGTTGATGAAGATGTGGGAGAACGATGCTATCACAGAGAAACAGTACAAGAATGCCGTTGCAAAACCGCTAGGAATCAAGGTTCAAAAGCACAAAATCGATAACTCTGTGACGGAACCTGCACTTGGATATGCCATTCATAAAGCGACGGAGCACATGATGGAGAAGAATGGATTCATTTTTCAATACGTGTTCACCGATGAACCGAGTCGCACTGCATATCAGGAGAGATATCATGAGTCATATGTGAAGACGAGAGAAGACATCCTTAAAGGTGGCTATCTGATTGAGACAAGTATTGACGTTGATAAACAAACGGCATTAAAGAGAACCGTTGAGAAGGTCATGTCTCCATATACGCTTAAGGACAGAGAAACAGGATTTTATCAGCTCCAGACCGCCATTACAACGATTGATAACCGTACAGGCGAAGTAGTCGCCATCATTGGTGGACGAAATGACAAAGGGAACTACTTCAATCGTAGTTACCAGGGAGTGAGACAGCCCGGTTCAACGATTAAGCCGATTGTTGCCTATACTCCTGCCTTTGAAATTGGGTATTCACCGGAAAGCGTAATGGCTGACCGTCCAATCAAGAACGGACCTGGTAACTATTACAATGGTTATCGGGGAATGGTGACATTGAGATATGCCACCGAGATTTCAATCAATACCGTTCCATATCAGTTGGCGAATAAACTAGGTGGGGACAAGATGATTGAGAAATTGTCTGACATGCAGTTCTCGCATTTGTCATCAGAAGACCGTAATCCAATCATCTCGGTCGGAGGGTTCACATACGGAACCACAACCGTCGAGATGGCAAGTGCATACGAATCACTGATTAATCATGGGGAATATCGTGAACCTACCAATATTCGAAAAATCAAAGACATCGTGACGGGAGAAACCTTGTACGAACATCGTCAGAAAGTGAAAAAGGTATATGACTCAGGTGCCGCATATCTCATGGTAGACACGTTGAAAGGTGTCATGAGCAAGGGAACGGGGACACGTGCCATGCCTTCGAACTACAAATACACCATGGGGAAAACGGGGACGACGAACGCTGATAAAGATATTTGGTTTGTTGGGGGCACGCCATATTTTTCAACTGCTGTATGGACTGGATATGATACTCCGAGTTCGATGCCTGCTTCTCAGCATTGGGTTGCAAGCTCTCTATTCAAAGAATGGAATGAGCAATTGCATCATAAGAAAAAGGTTATCGATTTTGCACGTCCTGACACAGTTTTTAAACAGAACGGCAGATGGGTTGCCAAGAGCAATCAAACTGAACAAATGAGAAACAAGCGGAAGCAACAAGAAGAATGGCGAAAAGAAAATGAACGATTGGCACAGTCCCAACGACTCGATGCTGAAGACTATCGTATCATCCATGGATTGACCAAGTCAGAGGAACTAGAGCGGGAACGTCTTGTTCGAGAGCGATTCCAAGCATTCTATGATGAGCCATTTGACGATTTAGATGAATATGAGCATCAAATGACGATGTTGGAGGATATCTTGCCATTTATTGAAGAAGTGAAGCATAAAAAAGCATTTGATAGCTTCATGATTGAATGGAACGATGCTTCAACGGCATTGAATCGAAAGCGTCAATCGCTTATCGATGAAATCAAACGTCAAGAAGAAGAAAAGAAACGTTTGGAGTTGGAGAAGGCTGAAGCAGAACGCTTGGAAGAGGAGAGACGTATCCAAGAAGAGGTAGAACGAAGATTAGAAGAGGAAAGACAAGCTCAAGCAGAGTCAGAAGCGCAAGATGAAGAAGACGCACAAGAAGATGAGCAACCGATAGAAGACTCGGATTCCCCTGATGAAGTAGAGGCGGAAGAAGACGAGCCTATTGAGAGCATCGTTGAATCTGAATGAGAGTAATCATGAAAGGGACATTCCTTAAAAAGAATGTCTCTTTTTATATTTCTTGAGATTGAATCATAGGATGGAAGCAAGATATGGAAGGATGTGATGGACGATGAAGCATGTCTGTTTTATACAACATGATGGAATGAATGTGAATTTAAAAGATATCGAGGGAAGGGTTCGCTCCATATGGAGAGAGAAAGGCAATCTTATGAAGGATATCTCTCGCTTAGAGTTATATGTCAAGCCGGAAGAGAAACGGGTCTATTTTGTAATCAATGAAATATTCACCGGCTCAGTGTCTCTCGAAGAGTAAAACCTCAAATAAAACGTGTCGTTGAGCACCGAAAGGCTTCCATTGAACTCCTAACGGATTATGATGGGAGTCTTTTTTATATAAGATATAGAGATTTTAGAAGGGAGGAATGCGAATTGAAGAAATTTTTCGACAGGTTAAAGCAGAAGCTCTTAGACAATAAAGGACTTACGAGTATCGAACTAGGTCTGACTGGATTAATCACGGTATATGCCCTCGCAGGATTCGTTGACATGGTAAACATGAGTCAAAAGTTGGACACAGCATCTTCGGTGAGTGGATATGTGGGGAGGGTCGTTGGTAATCAAGGGGGTGTGATGACACAACCGTCAACTCACCACCTTGAGAGTTATGTCACCACGCCACAACTATATCGAGAAGTGAAAAATACCCTAGCAAAGGGTGGTTTTGCTGAGGATGATTTTACTCTCGAAATCAATGGAAGAACCATTTCACCGGAGACATCACTTCCTATCATTGAGTTCGGAGAGCGGATTCCGGTCACTTTGACTGTCCGATATGAGTGGGACTACTTAAGCGACATTGTTCCAGGAGTCGTCGGTGGCGAAAAGGTTTCAAAACGACAGGTCATCTCATCATTCAAGGTTCGAAACGGTGATATCGAGTCAGGTTTTGAGGCAGGTGGCGATTGATGCGTGATAGCAAATCGGTTTGGAGGTTTGACGGGGCGATTGCCCCTATTTTTGACTTTCACGTCAAACAATCAGTTCCGGGATATGACAGGATTCAAGAATCTGTTTCTGAGTTGGCGAACTTCTTCTGTGAGGACGGAGCTGTTGTCATCGATTTAGGTTGTGCTACCGGCGAGAGCCTTGCCAGAATACAGCAAGTAGTTAAAGAAAAGAACCTTCGGTTAATTGGAGTCGATGAATCATCAGACATGATTCAACAAGCGATGAAGAAAACCAAGGGAATGTCCGATTTTCAGTTCATAAACGAAAAGATAGAGGACGTCAAGCTCCCTGAGGACAGTTCTGTAGTCCTCTCTATCTTGACGTTACAGTTTGTTTCACAACGACATCGCAAAGCCGTCATTAAAAAAGTGTACGAATCACTCGGGAGCGGAGGCGTCTTTATTCTTGTTGAAAAGACCTACTCGAAAAGCGGATGTGTTCAAGAAGCATTTACGCAACTTTATCACGACTTCAAAGAGCGGGAAGGATTAGATGCCTTGGAAATACGAGCGAAAGACAAATCTTTGAGAGGTGTCATGAGACCATTAACGGTTGCTGAGAATGAAAGCATTTTAAAAGAAGTCGGATTTAAAAATATAGAAATGTTCTTTAGAGACCTTCATTTTTGTGGATGGTTGGCGTTCAAGGAAGAGAGGGATGCAAATGAACAATGAAAAAAAGCTCCCGAATAATGATTGGGGGATGAAACCATTACCTTCTAATGGTCTAACCATGATGGACCTATTTTGTGGAGCAGGGATAGGTGCGACCGGATTCAAGCGGGCAGGATACGAGATTGTCTATGCGGTGGACAATCAAGCATTTGCTGTCGATACGTACAACCTGAATGTTGGAAACCATGCCTGTGTAGGAGACGTCCGGTCTCTCGACGCAGAATGTCTGCCCCATGCGGACATCATCGTTGGTGGGTTTCCGTGCAAGTCTTATTCGAGCATCGGTTCAGGCAAGGGGGAAGATGACGAGAAGAATGGGGATTTGGCAGGACATTTCGTTCGTCTAGTCAAGGAGAATAAACCAGATGCATTTCTTTTTGAGAACGTGGGTGGACTCGTTAGCAAGAAACATAAGGTCGTATTTGACAGAATTCTCTCAGAGTTTGAAAAGATGGGATATCGACTTTCGTGGAAATATCTCGATTGCTCCGATTTTGGTGTCCCGCAAAAACGGAAACGTGTCTTTGCAGTAGGGTTCCGTCAAGAACTAGGCATTACGTTTAAATTCCCTGAGCCTTCAGGACAAACTACTACTATTCGAGAGGCTATCGGGGATTTGCCTGAACCGAATGAGACTATCGACGGTCTGAAAAATCATAGCGGATTTGGAATTCGGAAAGATGAAGCACAATTCGTTGATAGAATCCCTCCGGGCGGTAACTGGCGTGACTTAGAAGTTGAAGACCAGAAACGTTTTCTTGGGACTGCTTATTATTCTGGTGGAGGGCGAACAGGGTTTCTAAGAAAAGTTTCGTTCGAACAACCTGCATGGACACTAACATCGATGATGAACGGAAAGAATAATGCACAGATTGTTGACCTTTCAGACAAATATAAAGGCGAACGACGAGGGAACAGACGGTTCACCGTTCGTGAATGCCTGAGGCTTCAGACGGTTCCCGATTCATTTTATTTCCCCGAATCCATCTCTTTGAGGAGACAGTACGAGCGGACAAGTGGCATCCCATCGTTGGTCGCTTATGAGTTAGGTGTCGCCATATCGGAACAGCTCGAACCTGCAAGATTGAAAGATGCGTAATATTTGCACAATAGTCAAAACTATAATGTTTGTAAAGGCGGTTATTCATTCGCCTGTTTGTCAAGGAGGTGATTCTATAGCATAAAAACATAAATCCTTTTAACGTTTTGGACTGGTACGACTTGTTGAAACCGGACGTTTGTAGTGGCAAACCTATCCGGAGTAGGAAAAGAAAAAATCTTGCAACGCACGTCACAGCCAATCGGCTGTGAACATCCAAACCACCTAAAGGGGGACACCAACATATGAAATATATCATCGACACATCTTCACTTCTCAACCATCTTCAGTATGTTGACTTCTCAGAAGTCATCGTCACGATATTGACCCTTCGTGAATTAGAGAAACATAAGGATAGCTTCGGTAAACCAGAACTAGCCAAGAGAGCTCGTGACGTTTTACGTGCCATTGATGAACATGAGAACGTTATAGAAGACAGTTGGCATCAAGTTTCAACATTTAAACACTTAAAAGGTGACTTCGACCCAACGTATACAGACAATAAGTTTCTCGAACTCTTATATATTTACAAGTTAGATATGAATCGAGAAGTCGGTCTGATTACGCATGACCGAGCACTTCGGAAACAAGCCAAAGCCTTTGGGTTCACAGTAAAGGACTACAACAATGTCAAGATGGAGACATACGAAGGAACGTTAGAGGTGCGTTTGACACCGGCACGCTTCGAGACATTGAAGAAGAACATGGCGAAGATTGATGGGTTTAAAAATCCCTTAAATCTGAAACTGGGGCAATATGCGGTCATCAACGTGAAAGACCAGGAAGTGATGGCAGTACGGTACGAGCATGACCATACCTATCAGGCTCCCCGTTATCGTGAGATTACAATCGGTCGTCATATCAATAGTGGATTTTGGTCAGATGGGCAAGATGTGAAAGCGAAAAATCTTCGACAAGCCATTGCCATCGATACGTTGCACAAGAACAAGCTCTCGATTATCACGGGCAAAGCAGGATGTGGAAAGAGCTACTTGGCAATCAGCTATCTTTTGCAAGAGATTCACAACATGAAGAAGGATACAAAAGTCTATATCGTCACGAATAACGTGGGGATGCGTGGAACCAATACTTTCGGTCTGAAGAAAGGAGATATCGTTGCAAAGGTTCTTCAATCAAACTTAGGAGCGATTCTCAGAACCAAATTGGGTATGGAGTACACACAGATTTTGATTCAGAAAGGTCAGTTGAATATCGTGACATTGGAAGATATCCGTGGAGCGAGCTTCTCGGGTCCCGTCTATGTGACCGAAGCACAGAACTATACCAAAGACATGGTCAAAACCATCATCGAGCGAATTGAAGACGGTGGTCAGGTCATCTTTGATGGGGATGAGCGGCAAGTTGACCTCGACATCGCAAATGGTGTCAACAACGGGATTTACCGTGCGCTCGAAGTGTTCCAAGGAAGTGAACTGTTGGGTCACGTCCGATTGGAAGGGAACATGCGAGGAGCGCTTTCGGAGTTCGCAGACAAGATGTAACTATTAGACCGGGAAGAAGATTCCTGGTCTTTTCCATACGAAATATAGATAGAAAACGAGAATCAGAAAGATGAAAGGGTGGATTGCAAAGAATGAAAGAGATTTTAATCATATTGGCGTTGCAACTGGTATATGTACCGATTGTGACGATTCGCACGATGATGTTGGTAAAGGGTAAGACTAGACTTGCAAGCATGTTAGGAACAATCGATGTGTTTATCTATGTGACGGCATTAGGAGTCATCTTGAAATCACCTTCCTTTGCAGGTATCGTCACGTATGCGTTGGGATTTGGCATTGGGATTCTGGTCGGCTCATACATCGAACGGAAACTTGCTATCGGGGAACAATTGGTTCAGATTCACGTATCGACAGACCCAGACAACTTAAAACGTGTGTTATACCATGATGGGTTCGGACTCACGGTATATGAGGGGATTGGAATTAATGGAACCGTGTACCGAATGGACGTCCTGGCACCAAGACATCGAGTAAGAGAATTGAAAGAACGGGTCAAACAATTGGAACCCAAGGCGTTCTTGATTGTATTGGAACCGGCGGATTACACAGGGGGATTCTTAAGGGAAGATGAAGGGCGAATCCTCTAATAGATGAACCAGTGAATATAAATGAACGAAGGCAAATAGCATATACTAACCTTGGCAAAGGGGTAGAACCTCTGTTTTTTGACTATAGTCAAAAATATAAAGTAAACTAAGGTTACAAAACGACCTAATTGGAGGAGATGGATGTATGAAATACGATGCGATGAATCTTAAAACAAAAGATGGATACGAAGCGGAAACGGAAACATTTGAATCCATGAAGCGACGTAAACCTAAAAAAGACCCTGAACTTCGTGAACGAGGTCGTAAGTTGAATCATCGGACAAAGAAAAAGAAAGACTAACCATCCGATTTCGGATGGTTTTCTTTTTTAGAGAGTGTGTCTATTTCATTGAACTTCAAAAGAGTTGAATCTGCTCAGTCACAGCATAGAATATACCGAATCATTCAATCATTGCTAAGACAATGAGAGAGGGGAGAGTGTGCAATGAAAGTTGAGAAAAACATAGTGAAAGACCAACTCATTCTGGGGGCTAAAAGCAGTCTTGATAAACCTGCCTACCTTCAAGAAGACAAGCGTTTCAAGCATCTTTTGGTGCTTGGTACAAAAGGGAGTGGGAAGAGCGATATCTTGCTCCCCGCTCTCTTGAAGCAAGACATCGAAAACAAGAAGGTGGGGACAACGGTATTTGTCTCTGACCGTGAGTCAGCGATGATGATGTATTCTTTGGCAAAGCGTAATAACCGAGAAGTTCGTTTAGTGAAGCCTTCACTTACGCATGCAGGTAAGTCCATCATCAACATGGATGCCTATTGCTATCGAACGATTCAAGAAAATGTCATCGATTTCGAGATGGCAATCCGAAAAAAGGAAGTCGTCATTGTCGATTTGGAGTTCGAGCATAACCAGGAGGCGAGCATACGTGGGTCAGCATTTCTTTTGACAGCGATGAGAGAGGCATATTTAAAAGAAAATGAGGATAAATCGACTCCTCATTTCCTCTACGTAGACGATTCTCACATCTATATGTCTTATATTACTCCAATCTTGTTCAGAGGCGGGGAATATTCTATCGGTTGCACGCTCTTTTTAGAATCAAGAGGACTTTTGACGGAGGAACAAATGTCGTATGTCGATGCGTACATTCGAAATAGAGTCTATTTGAGCGGTCTCACAATGGAGGATGCAACATACGTCTCACAAGAGGTTTACGAGCGTGAGATTATGTACATTTTGAATCGAGACGCTTATGAATTCATCTATATGATGTTAGATGCCCGAGGAAAGCGTATCAGTGGGGTTGCCAAACTAAAACCATTAGATGCTGACCTTGTGGATAGTCTACGAATCTCAGTTCCTAGACACCGTGGCAACGTATTGCGGAGTGAGGAAGAGACGGCGGGAAAAAGCCCTACCCCTGAAGAGGTCTATACGCCAAACCCTCCAAAACAACCGAACAGCGTCAGCAACCACTTGGCGGCAAAAGTCATCAAGACAGTGAAGCAGGACGTAAAACGACACATTGTGGTGCTAGATAACATCGATGATGAATTTTAAGGATGACCGGACTAACCGGTCATTTTTGTATCCATGCAATATTACAGGTATGTGACATAAGACACCTCAGAGTTTTAGAGCGATTCGTAAGTGCCTATTCTAATAAGAAAAATAATAGAGAAAAGAGTGTGATGATAGATGAAGATGAAAAAGACGATTTTCATAGCGACTATGGGCTGTCTCTTACTTACACAACCGTCTATTTCTGCATATGCGAATTCTAAAGATGAGACAAGGGTCGTCAAGAAGAGCCTTGCAAACGAAATTAATAAGACACGGAAAGCCATTTTACAGCTTGATAAAGAGATTGTGGAACTTGAAGAGGAAATCAAAGGATTAAATGTAGCCCTTAAGATTGAAAAAGACCTGGAAGTGAAAAAGAGAGAGATTGAAGCCAAAGAAGCGGAATTAAATGAGCGGTGGGAATCGATGACGGAGAAGATGTTGTACTGGCAGGTCAAAGGAAAACCCGACGACCAATGGATGGAAGCCATCTTCAGCTCGACATCCATTGGAGATGCTGTGAACCGTGCGTTTACGTTTCGCACATTGATGGATGCAGAAAGAGAACAGATGGAAGAATTAGAGAATGAAACCCGGGCGAACAAAGCTGAGAAAAAGAAACTCGAAAATAAAATCCTAACTCTGAAAAAACAGAAGATAAAGCTAAAGGCAAATCAAAAAAATGTGAATCAGAAGAGAAAAACACTAGAGACAAAGCTGAAAACACTTGAGGAAGATGAACTGAAGCGTATTCAAAAAGAATTGAAAGCTCAAGAAGAGCGAAAACGGCTTCTTATGGAAAAACAAGTGTCTAGCGAACAGTTTGAACAGTATCGCTCATTGATGAGTGATAATGCCAATTATGAATCCTATTTCATTCGTCCTGCAAGTGGCACATTGACTTCACCATATGGGATAAGACCTAACCCATTCGGAGGGAGTGGGACAGAGTTCCATACCGGTATTGATATTGCAAATCCTCAAGGAACTCCGATTGTTTCAACCGCAGATGGCGTGGTCATCAAGGTCGTTCACTCTAACCAAGGGTACGGAAACTATATCCTTCTCAAACATGAAGTGAACGGAGAGGTGTTCCATAGTCTATACCCTCACTTATCTATGATTGGGGTGCAAGTCGGAGAAGAGATTAAGCAAGGTGAAGTAATTGGTTTAATGGGCACGACAGGGCGCTCTACTGGTTCCCACCTACACTTCGAAATTCAAGATGAGAATCGGAACCATCTAAATCCTCAACTATTCTTAGAAAAGGGTGAGAACAAGAAGGCGAAGGTTTGATGACATCTGGAATCAAGGTAGAACGATTGTAGCTTGATAAAACAAGGCGTCGGAGCATAGGATAGGTCGTTCTAAAACATAGGAGCAAAAATGAGAAATGGAGCGTGATACAATGGAACACAATCATTTTTACGAGGGAGTCAAAGCCTTCCATAAGGCATTCAATCATCCGGTCGGTGAAAAGCCTACCGTTATGAATGCAGAATTAGCCCTCAAGCGAGCGGTCTGGTCAGCTGAAGAGCTTGTCGAATTTCTCCACCAGACCTCAAAAGATGAAGTCGAGTTTCTCAAGCTCATTGCGGACTTCAAAGTGGGGATTGATGCCGCTGTCGAAAAATCTCTTGGGAATCCTTACCCCGAAACTGATGAGGAGCGTCTCGTAGGGCAAGCTGATGCGTTGACCGATGAGCTTTACTTCAATCAAGGAAGTTTCGTTCTTTTAGGGGTGGAACCGACACCGCTATTTGACATCGTGCAACAGGCGAACATGGCAAAGCTAGGTGCAGATGGAAAACCAATCATCCGGGAAAGTGACGGGAAAATCATGAAACCCGAAGGATGGGAAGAAAATTGGGCACCGGAACCAAAACTACGTGCCGAAGTGCAAAGACAATCCCAACAATGACTGAAAGGCTACTCATAGGAGTAGCCTTTTTTTGTTTGACCAAAGCATGGCTTTCGTACAGACGCCATAGTATAGCAATGGCAAGTCAAATATGTTGTGTATCTCACAGATTATATAAAAGGAGAGGATTCGAATGTTGTTAAGTCGTTTCGAACGCTTGAATCGCACGCAGGGCGTTAAATCATTAGAGAATGGGGTCATATTTAACGGTGACAGGTTGACTGTGCGCTTGTTGATTGAAGAGGCAGATGAGGTTTGGATTCATATCGATGGAAGTGCGCATCCCCTCGCCAAGCAGGGTGTCGAACACGACGTCGATGTGTGGTCAATGGAGTTGACTGGACAATTTCATAAGAAAACGTACATCATAGAGGTCATTCGAGACGGGTTGCATCACTTCTCTATTGACCCATGGGCGGTTTCGACGAACACGAACAGTCAAATGGGAGTCATCCTTGATTTAGAGAGAACCCATCCATTGAATTGGACGTCTTTCGACTGTAAGGTTCCTCAACAAGACGCTGTCTTATATGAAGCGCATGTAAGAGATTTCACTGTAGATGATGATTATGGTTCGAACCTTTGCGGGGCGTTCAACCGATTTTCGGATATGTCGGCAAAAGGAATACCACATCTCATTGATTTGGGTGTGACCCATCTCCATTTGCTCCCGCTCGCAGATTATACATCTGTCGATGATGAAGATATCGACAACACCTACAATTGGGGATATGACCCGTTCCTATTCAACGTACCGGAAGGCTCTTATTCGAGCAATCCGGAGGATGGGGCGATTCGTGTAAGAGAAATGAAACAGATGGTTCAGGCACTTCATGACAATGGTATCGCTGTTGTGATGGATGTCGTGTACAATCACACCTCACACGAGCGGGAACATCCATTGCATGTGTTCTTCCCGAACCTTGCATACAGAAAATACGATACGGGAGAGTGGGGGAATGGTTCAGGTTGTGGAAACGAGTTGAGAACCGAGCATCCGGTCATTCGTCAATTTATCATTGATAGCCTTCTTTATTGGCAAAGAGAGTATCATATCGATGGTTTCCGATTTGACCTCATGTCACTATATGATGACGAGACGATGTATCAAATCGAACAAGAGTTGCGGAAACATGACCCAAACGTCCTTCTCTACGGTGAACCGTGGACTGGTGGCGTCTCGGCATTGCACCTTGAGCGGCAGTTCACAAAAGGGAAGCAGTGGAGCACTCGAATCGCTCTCTTCAATGACGAGTTCAGAAACGGGATTAAAGGGGATAACGATGGTCATGTCAAAGGATTGATTGCAGGTAACGAATTCGAACAATTGGCAGTCCTTCGAGGGATGCTAGGGAGTATTCAGTATAATGAATGGTTGTCAGGTTTCGCAAAAGACCCCATCCAAAGCATCAACTATGTCTCCGCACATGACAATCTATGTTTGTTCGACAAGATTGAAAAGAGTTGTCCGGAGTTCTTCTATAACGACCGGGTCAGACTGAATAAATTCGCACTGAGTGTATTACTCACCTCGCAGGGGATACCGTTCCTCTCACAAGGAACCGAGTTTCTCCATTCTAAGAAGGGTGCCCACAATTCCTACAATGCGGGGGATGCCGTCAATCGCATATCATGGAAGAAAAAAGTAGAGAATGATGACATGTACTCGTTCTGTCGTGACTTGATTCGATTACGGAAAGACCAGACGGGATTCCGGATGGCAGACGCCAATTCGATTCGTCGTAGAACCTCTATCTTTTTAAACCAACATAAACTAATCGGACTCTCCCTTAAAGGAGAGAGCGAAGGGGATTACACGGACATCCTGGTGATTCACAATTTTAATGATTTCAACATCACAACCGGATTACCCCCAGGAGAGTGGATTCTCGTCGCAACCGAAGGAGACATTGACCTCTCTGGAATGGGATGGGTAGAGGGAGATTTTCAACTCCCATACTATTCAACAACAATACTCGTTAAATTATAGGACGGACACCCTTGCAACAGGGTGTTTTTTTATATTTGTGACATTTTTTGAGTATGATATGTCATAAAACAATAGAAAAGGAGTTTTCGATATGAGAACACAACATTTGTTTGAACGTTATATGGTCAAACTGGTCGAGGCTGAGCCGATTGTAGCTACGGGAAACAACAAGCAAGAGGTAAAGCGTATCATCAAAGAACTTCGAGCTCTAGCTAAAGTGAATGGAAAGGTCACCGTAAGGGTGGACGTTGGAAAGTTTTCAATCGACAAGCTGATGCATATCGTCGAAGAGTCCCGTTTGGGTATGGAAGAGTACAGACTTTGTCTTATCCATATCGAACATCCTGCTTTGGAAGGAGAATTCGTCTTTAAAGAAAGCTTCTATGAAAACACACACTACGGTTCCGGGACTACATTGAGCAATCTACTGAAGGAAGATGAGGACTATATGGCGAACTATGGGCGTTGGGTACAGTCCATCGTGAAACAAAAACATCAAGAAATCGAGTCCATCAATTCCAAGTTCGAGAACATCATCAAGGACAAGAAAAATGTGGAACAAGTCGTGAGCGGACGTTCTGACAAGTTCCCTGCCAAGAGCCGAAAAGTCGAATTGAATCACCTTGTCGATATCTCGTTCAACCCATTCAGGAAGCTGTTCTCACCGGAATTATCGATGAACGCTTCTCCAAGTTTCCAACGAAATCTTGTGTGGACAACAGATATGAAAGTGAATTTTATCGATTCGATTCTAAAAGGGATTCCGGTTGGTGTTTTCTATGAAAATGATAACATCATGGACTTGACCTTAGGTGAAGGATATGGATTGATATTGTGGGACGGGAAGCAACGTTTGCATGCCATCTACTCGTTCTTAAATGATGAATTCAAAGTCCAGTACAAAGGTCAAGAGTTGTATTATTCCCAGATGCGTTCGATATTCAACGATGCGCTTCGCCAGACCCTTGTGACGGTCATGACAACGGAGTTCGAGACGTTGGATGAGATTGTGGAAGCATATGTGATGATTAATATGAAACAGGTCAAGCATACGGATGAAGATTTAGAAAAGGCGAAGGCGACGCTTCTGCAAAAGCGTCCCACCCTTTATCATATTTGAGAATGGAGAGGCAATGCCTCTCTTTTTATGTGGAATAGATACTGTCGTCAGCGAGTAGAGTGAGATACATCAGAAAAAGAAGAAGGTGAGAGCGTGAAAACAATCATGGACTTCCGTTAGGGGGCGTGTCCTCGATGGGCAAAAACAACGTCCCTCCATCGTTAAGATGGCAGGGGGGATTCTCGATGAGTCGAAGTTATAAGAAGACACCAATCTACAAGGCGAAATCTCAGACAGGAAGAAAGATTGCAAACCGAATCGTTCGGAGACGGAATCGTGTCCATGTGCTAGACATCAAAGAATATTATGTTCAGGATGGTGGCGGACACAGAAAAGAGACCAATTCTTATGATGTCATCGATTGGGTGCGTTATTATCCGAGACATGTATGGATTCAAGACGTATCTGCAGGTAGAGTGACTGGCACAGAGAACGATTGGGCAAGACGGTGCCGTCGCAAATGAAAGACATCCTGATTTCAAAAAGAATAAAGGCGTGAAGTGGATTGACAATAGCGAGTATCGGAGGACTATTCATCTTTGGACTATTTTTCCTTATCACAGGGATATTGACGAAGAACAAATGGATGGCAGTCCTATCATTAATACCAACCATTTTCGCTACATTTTTTATCGTTTGGATTTTGCTGAATGGGTTCTCGTGAGTAAAAAAAGACCTCGAAAGGGGTCTTTTTTATTGTGAGATGAACAGCTAAGATGAAAATAAAAAAAGACGCCGAGGCGTCAATTTACATTCATGTATTTCTTTCGAATCTCGTGAATCCCGTTGGCGTGCCGTTTACGTGTATCCTCCGGTCTTTCATGGTCTAAAGGTGGGTTATCTTGAATGAATTGCCACATCTCGAACCAAGCATCATAACACTCATGAATACCATCAGGGTTGTTTCGACCTTGATGGTCGCAAAGAGCAAGATAGGCGATACCTTCGACCCCTAACGTTGTCCCCTCGTGATAGTTGAAGAAATCGACGAGACGAACCGCTCTCATCTCGAACACACGATGGAACTTGCCATGATTCTCTGTGCCGACACATGTGGCTTCCATCACATCAGCGGGCACTTCTAGTCGCTTGCAGAGGGCAGTCACTATCGGGACACCATTCTTCTCATGCTCATGATGTTTCGGTCGTAACGCCATTGGCGTAACAGCCTTTCCGACATCATGACAAAGTGCCGCCATCAAATAAGCCGGTTCATCCGTGACTTTCCGCATTGCATCCACCACCTGCATCGTATGTTCGAATGCGTCTCCTTCAGGGTGGTGAGCGATTGGTTGCTCGACACCGTATAAGGCAGAAATCTCCGGAAGGATGGAGTCCAACTGTCCGTTTTTCTGAAGTGCTCGAATTGTTTCGGTTGGTGACTCAGACAACAGGATATCTTTCAATTCACTCCAAGTGAATTTTAACTTTGATTCAATGTGTGCCATAGTAACACTCCTTCATTTCGTTTCAACTATTCTATGTCATTAGTTTCTTTTTACGCTCACGACGTTTTCTCGCTCGTTCCGCACGCTCTCTTTTTCGTTTCTCATAATAGGGGTTTGCAACTCCAGGCACTTTCCAACTGTCTCTCTTGAGTAGAAACTGCTTCACCTGTTGCTCTAACTGTTCTGATGATAACTCTTTCGCAACCTGTTCCCTTAGTCCCCTTTTCTTCAGTGACCGGTCAATGTCTAGCTCGTAGGACGAAATCAGCTCAAGGAGTTCATTTCGCCACAGCAGTTGCAGGAGGGCATATTTTTGCCTTGGATTTGGGTTAAGACTTGCCTCACGAACATCGAGCAAGGTAAAAGAGTCGGTTGGCTCCCCGTAACTATCGAAACCCTCTCTCACAACCACGATGATACCCCACCAATCGGGAATCATGTCCCTCGCTTTTTCCTCATGATTCTCTGCGACGATGAGTGTGCATCGTTCAAAGACTCTGGAATAATATTCAATTTGTAGAGGTAGCCGCTTCAAACTATCCACTTCACTTTTGATTTCATAACCGTGGAGACCTGAAGTGTCACGTTTACTGGTCATGACGATGTCTGCCAAACAGACACGTTTCGGAATTGCGAGTTCTTCTATATAAAACATTCCATCATCATTAAAAGAATCATTCATCGCATGTCTAATTGTCTTATCGGTAATCATAATATTCTTCTATCCCCTTCTTTTATATACGGATGATTTGTAAAATTAAATTGACTATATTCTCACTTTATTATATACTATAGTCAATAATAAATCAACGGGAGAGGACGTGCTTGCCTTGTCAGAGCTATTCAGTTTGCGATTGGATTTATCGGTCTCATTTGAGTGGGGGAATGAACAACATCATCAACTTCTCTCGCTATATGAACGTAGTTGTTTGCTCCAGAGAGAGACTGTGGAGGTTGAAGAGGTCTTCAATTTTGGGAAACCGGTACTCGATACAGATGATTCTATTGAAATCATGTTGATGACGGAAGATTATCGAATGGATTTTGAAAAAAACAATGTCTTATATCAAGAGATGAAGAATAGAGAAAACAAATTGAAAGAAGATATTCGTTCGTTTGCTCTAGAGAATCCGCTGTTTAGAGATTTTATTACTAAAGAGAGAAGCGAGACGCTATGCGGGGAAGAGGCAATCTTCAATCGATACCGAACAATTCTTGATGTAGAGCGTAGATTAAACGTTCTCAGTGATGCGACAGCTTATAAGAATTCGTCAAGTCAAAAGGATTCAAGAACGCACTCTGTCTAATGGGGGAGAATAATAGAAATTCTAAATGAAGGGCGCTGATGCGCCTTTTTTTTAATTGTCATAAGATATTTATTTGTTTTTTCGGAAGTCAAAATTAAAAAAGTTAAAAGGTAGAACCGAATAAATTTTGACTATAGTGTAAATAATGATATGCTCATAGTGTCAAGAACAAAACAACCTGTTGAAAGGGGAAACTTTTTAGATGAATCAACCTCAAACATCACCTCAACATGAGCTGAACAATGGTCAAAGTACACCCGTGATGGAGCCAAATGTCACCGACAATATGCAAAACCATGACTTGTCACACCTATTTGCTCAAAGCCAACAGCAAACAATGGCGCAATCCGAGCAAATGAAGTCGCCTTACGCCTTAGAGGGCATCTCTCCAGAAAAGCATGCTCAAATCACTCAGATTGCAAAATCGATTGATATTCAGAAATCAGAGAATGTCATGCTTTTCGGGACACAAACGCAACGTGAATTGTCTAAATTTTCAGATAGTGTTCTTGCGGAAGTCAAGATGAAGGATGCCGGTGAAGCCGGTGTCATCTTAGGGGAACTGATGACAAACGTCCGAAATATGGATTTAAAAACACTCGAACAAAAAGATAGCATTCTGGCGAAGTTGCCACTTTTAGGGCATTTCTACAAGCGGGCAAAGAAAGAAATGATGCAGTGGGAAACCATGGGGAAATACATGGACGATGTCGTGAAGAGCTTGGATGTTGCGAAGTTCGGCTTATATCGTGACATTACGAAGCTTGACCAGATGTATCAGAAAAATCATGAGTATTTTGAGACATTGAATCTCTATATTGCGGCGGGAGAATTGAAAATCAAGGAATACGATACGGAAGTTATCGAACCGTTGCGCTTGAAGGTCGAACAGACGGACGACCAAGCGCTATCCATGAAGCTACAGGACAGTATGAACCTACGTGACCGTTTCGAGAAGCGGTTACATGACCTTAAACTGTCACGGACAATCAGTCTGCAAATGGCTCCACAGATTCGGGTGATTCAACAGAACAACCAAATTCTCGCTGAAAAAATCGAGTCGGCTGTCGTGAACACGATTCCACTTTGGAAGAACCAAGTTGTATTGGCAATCAGTCTGAACCGACAGTCAAACGCTCTGAAAGCACAGCAAGATGTCACGAAGACGACAAATCAACTTCTTGAAGCCAATTCGGTCATGTTGAAGACGTCTTCGATTGAAGTCGCAAAAGAGAATGAGAAAGGCGTGGTGTCAGTGGAATCATTGCGTGTTGCTCAACAGAACCTAATCGAAACACTAGATGAGACTCTCCGAATTCAAACCGAAGGTAAACAGAAACGTCATGAGGCGGAACTAGAGTTGATTGCGATGGAAGGGCAGTTGAAAGACAAAATCTTAGAAATCGCCCAAGCCGAACGGAATCATACTCCGAAGTACTGATAAATGACTTTCGCAAAGAAAATGCTAATCGGGATAGTGATAGGGGTCATCTTGACCTCTATTGGAACCCTTCTATATCAGTGGGTTGAATTACAGGAAGAACAAGTGGAATCAGTGCTATCGGTCAAATCGACAGCAATCACTCTACATCGTGACTTCCATTCTTTGAAAGCAACAGAAGCAAGATTGAAATTAGAGCAAATTCAGCAACAAATCCTTAATGAGGAAAGTCGGCTATCACGCTCGGATATTCACTTGCAACATTGGTTAGACCAGGCTCACGAATTGGTCATTGAACTAAATCGTGAGTTGAATGAACGAAAAGAAGAACCGGCAAGCCGTCAGGTGACGCCCAAATATAACATTTAACTATTGAGAGGATGATGTTTTATGTCAAAAGGATTTTTCGGATTAATCGGGGGAGCTGTATTCTCACTCATTGTTGTCATCACAGGTTTCTTGGTGATTGAAGTCATTCCACAGGGGCACGCAGGGGTCGTCTATAGTCGAAATACAGGGGTACAAGAGGATACACTTCCACAGGGTTGGCGTTTCGTGAAGCCATGGGAGCGCATCACACCTTACCCAGTATCTACTGAAACGGTAACTGTAAGTCCATTCAACGTACAGACAAAAGACGGGAAACCACTTGCGATTGAATTGCAGTACGACTACAAGAATGAAGTCGAAAAACTCCCTTATATCTATGACAAGTTCAAAGGACAAGGCTCAGACGTGATTCAACAAGGATGGTTGCAGTCCCGTGTGAAAAAGGCAACACTCACAGTGTTCTCACAGTATTCAGTTCTAGAAGTGTTCCAACGTCAGGGTGAAATCGGTTCGAAAATTCAAGAAGAGTTCGTCAACCTCGTAAAAGACCACGGGTTCACAGTTGACTCACTCACACTTGGTGCTCCACAGCCGGACAAGAATACAATGGCGGCAATTCAAGCAGTTGTCGATGCTCAACAAAAACTTGAACAGTTAGAGATTGAGAAGAAACAGGCAAAAGCTGAAGCCGAGAAGAAAATTGAACAAGCACGAGGAGAAGCGGAATCTGTCCTTATCAAGGCACAAGCAGATGCAAAAGCAAACGCACTCCTTGAAAAGTCATTGACAGAGAATGTAGTCAACTACAAGGCGCTTGAGAAGTGGAATGGTAACCTCCCACAAGTAACAGGTGGTAGTACTCCAATGATTTCAATTCCACAAGCAAAAGAATCGAAAGAGTAATCAAAGGGGCTGATGCCCCTTTTTATTTTTCAATTGATGACTGCATACCATAAATACAAGTAGTGACGCAGGCTGTCAATGATGACATTTTACTTGATAAGGGAGAGAATGAAATGGACACACAAATCAGAGAACTTTATGAGCGGATGCTTCATTTGTATCAACTGTCATTCGGATTTCCGTATGAAGGGGAAGAGGATGTTGTAGTGCTTGCATTGACAATCCGTAACGATTGGAAAGGGAATCATAGTATCCCTAAGCACTGGCGAAATCGATTCCATCGAATTATTTTGGAACTCGAAACGACCGACTATCGAATCGGAGAGCGGTTCATGGCGGGGTGTAATTAATATGGAGATGCAATTAGTCCAACAATTCGAGGATTTTTTGGGAGCACGAGTGTTGAATAATGGGTTCAAGCGGTATTTAAAACAACACGAGACACCGTTTTCCGGCACATTATACCGTGGTATGCTTTTCCCAAAGCCATTTCTAAAGGCGGGAGAAACGTTACACGAGTGGCATGGTTCATCTCACTGGTCAAAGCAAAAGACGGTCTCGCTATCGTTTGCACGTGACGGCTATATCAATGAGGATTATTGCGATGAGCTTTCGAATGAACATGGTATCGACGAGCCGGAATCAGTGTTCGTTCCGGTATTGTTTTGCTTAAATCAGTCCGAGAGAGCAATTGATGTTCACTCGATGATTCAAGATGTAAATGCCCTCGCCCATTGGCATAAAGAGCAAGAAGTCAGTTTCATCGGTTTAGACTTCATGATGACAAAGATTCAATTTGTCGAAGACGATGAAGGTGATTATTTCTTGGTCGAAGTGGTCGAGAAATAAGAAAAGCAGAGGTTATCCTCTGCTTTTTTTATGTGCCAACTGCCAACTTCCAGTCCGGACAAGAACCATTTTTACAGTCAGCTACTTTATAAACACGCCAAGTCGAAATAGGAGCAGTTGTTTTTGTCAACTGAGCAATCCCCGTTTCCATTTCTTCTTTTGTTTCGAAAAGGTACCAGTCAAAATCGATACTTTCTTCGATGCTCTCCCAGTATGATTTAACCTTTTCCGTTTCTCCATAGATTAAATTACAGTCGTCATTCGGAGAGAAAACCATCCAACAAATCGAAAAAGGTTTGTTCTTTGTATCTACCGTTCCATTCTCAAACGTAATCTTTTCCATGTGAATCCCTCCAGATAAGTGATGTATTATATTTATTCAAAAATAGAAGCATGATGCGCAACAGCAAGCTCTTGAATCAAAAGAGAAGTGTTCGCATTGCCCGATACTTTGAAGCAGAAGTCATCCTCTTCAAGTTGGATGCCTTGTTTTGATAAGAGTTCGTTCAAGATTTCCAACTCGAAAGAATCGAGATAATTGTGTTCGAAGGATTCCCCTTGGGAGAATGAACCCTTTTTGTAGGATAGATTGGTCACAATGTTCACGGTACAAGGGAAGTCCCCTTTAATGTCCATATACGCCTCACTATAGTCACCGTCGTATTCTTTGTCAGCAATCAACATGATGTCATGAGGGATTAAGTCCTTCGGCTCTTCTTCCCAATCCGAAAGGTAAATCATATAGCAATCATCACTGCTGATGGTGAAAGGAATCATAATCCAACACTCGTCTGTGAAACATGCATCTTCCACCTTTCCGCTCTCAAATAGCATCTCCGAAGATAGGATGTGCTCATCTGCAATTCCAAGCTTCTCAGTGTCTATCTCGAATACCTTGTAATACCCTCGTTGTTCCTCGTTCAATTCATCCAAACGAGAACCGCCACCAGGGAAGGCACTGAAGCATCCCGCTAATGTCCTCGATACACAAATTCGTTCATTTGCAATGTCTTCTCCATCCATACGGGAATCACGACTTGGGATTCGTGGTGTAAAAACTCCATCATGATGGATGTCTTGTGATACGTGATAAAATTTCATCAAGTTCAGCTCCTTTAAATATAAAAATGGTGATGACTCACACCAGTCATGTGAAACATCACCATCCTATTCAACTGTCATCTTCCTCATTCTTTTTCCGTTCGTGTTTGATTCTCTTCCATGCTCGTTTTCCGAAGAAGACAATCGACATTGAAAATATCAATGTAGCTACGACAAAGAATGGGTGTTGCTTTCCGATTAAATAGGTAAAAAGAACGTTTAAAATCGCCCACCCGAAAAGCCCTAATACGATTTGTTGTTTCAACTTTCGATTCAAATCAATCACTCCTTTTATCCTGTTTATGTATAGTAAGCACAAGGCACGGAAATCAATACAAAGAGGTGTTCAACCACATATAAATTTTTGACAATAGTCAAAATTGTATTTATAATAAACATATACAGGAGGGGTATCATGCGAAAAATTGTATTCGTCTATATAGCTTGTGCGTTGGGATTAGTGATTTGGATGGAACATGTGTTGGAAGTGAACAAAGAAGATTTTGAATCGCATCTGCTTTCCAAATACGATGAGCAGTTCGATGTGAAGTCTGGAATGGATTTTGATAAACGTCTCTTTGCGGGAGCTTTTAAGGATAAAGAAGGGGGCATACACAAAATCTATAAGGTTAGAGATAACGTGTTCCTGGATAACTATTGTCTCTATTTGTTCGAAGATAAATATGAGAACTATCTCAAGGAGTCCTATTCTTCAATCGAAGAAGCCAAGGTTGAGATAGATGAAGCCCTTTATTATTTCTATCAGGATAAGAGCTTCGAGGAAGCGATTGACAGAGGGTTGGAATATGAGATGCGGATTGAACTTAAACTCGCAAAAGATGCGAGTCGAAATGAAGTGAAGGAATTGGAGTCACTGAATCACAATTACCTTGAATTGACGATTAAACGATAAATTAAAAAGAACCTTAGGGAAAGGTTCTTTTTAATTTGGATTCTTAGATGTGAGGTAGGATGCCATTTCCTCAGGCGTCCATATGTTTTTAACTATCGATTCCGGTAAGTCCTTCACGATAGCGTCGCCTTGTGCGTAAAGCGCAAAATAGCCATCACTTGCCTCATAGAAGTAGATATCTGCCACGAAATCACTCACACCGTTACCCGATAATGCCATCCCCTTTAATGCATGAACAGGTTCGTCTAATCCAACTTCGAGCAATTTTCCTTGATACTCTTCATATGAATCAAAAGTATTCATGACCTCTGTCAGCTCTTGAGCTGTCGGGACGGGTGGCATCCTTGATTCATCATCATGGGACGACTGAACAATAGTATCATTCGACACTTCTGTTTGGAGCCCACAACCCGTCACGATTCCCATCGATAACATGATGGTCGTTGCTAAGAATATTTTTTTTGTCATTGTCATCATCTCCTTTAGTATCTCATCATATGCATGGCAGAGAAGGAATAACAAAAGACCACCCTAATTAAGAGTGGTCAAGCAATAAAGAATTATTTTTTCACATACACCGGTACATTGCGATAGGTTTTTCTTCCAAATTTAATAGCTTCAGAGTAAGTCGGGAAAGCGACATCGATACGTATCTTGTTTGAACCAAGTCTCTTGATTGCGCCACCTCTATCATAGACCGTCAGTTGTTTAACACCGAGTCTTTTCTCAATCGAAGGGATATCGACAATAGAACCGAAAGAAATGTCTCGTGGCGCCGCAACATAGCCGACCTGTAACTTTCGACCGGATGCGGTTATGTTTGCTCCGTGATTGAACGTGTAAGCAGTCACTTCAACATCCATCATTTTCTTGATGTATGGTGATTTATTGCTGTTAGGCGAAGAATGCTTTTGCAATGGGGCTCCGACACGTTTTAGATACTTGGAACTGACAAAGCCAATTTGTTTCGAATATTTCACTTTGAACCACCCTCTGTGACTCGAAATGAAACTGACGTTTGCTCCCCTCGGAATGGTTAGGATTCGCTTCTTGTTTGTCGATGCACCTTCACGAAGGTTCAGATTATGCGTTGTCTCATAGCGTTTCAGAGTGGCTCCCTCCGCCTGTTGTAGTGGTGTGGCTGTGTAAGCCATTGAGAATCCGAGCAAGGCAAAGCATATCGAATTGAGCATCTTTTGTAGTTTTTTCTGTTTCACAAAATCATCTCCCTATTGTTTTTTAAATCTGTCTGTCCATTAGATAAAAATGTTCTACTCACTGCATACGATAGAAAGTCGTATGTTACAAGAATGTAATGACAAGGTCATCATTGTGTAATAATACGGACTCTGGTAAAAGAAAAAGGAGGAATCACATGAGCAACAAGAAAAATCGATTGAAAATGACACAAATATTCGTCAATCTATTTCATTATGGGATACTAACTATCGCTTCACTTCTCGTAGCGACAGCCATCGAGCTATTTTTAGCCCCAAACGGACTTGTGGATGGGGGTGTGACAGGTCTTGCGATAATGGGGGAGGAGTCAATGGGCGTTCCGCTCGAAGTCATCTTCTTTGGATTGAATATGCCGATACTCCTTTTCACTTCGAGACTTCTTGGACGCAAGTTTCTATTTCGCTCAACATATTCGCTTCTGGTGACGCTATACTTCCTTTCAAATTATCCGATTCATTCAGCTATTACAGATTCCGACATCTTGATAGTTCTATATGGTGGGATTTTGCTAGGTTTAGGGATAGGTCTAGTCATTCGTTTGGGAGGAGCCATTGACGGCGTAGAGATGATAGCTGTATGGCTACAAGAAAAATATCGCATGGATGTCAGTACGACCATCTTCACCGCTAATATATTTGTGTTCGGTTTGTCCATTTTTGTATTCGACCTGGAATCAGCGATGCTATCTATCGTCGTTTTCTATACGGTTATGAAGGTAATCGATGCTGTTGAAGATGGCTTCCATCAACACAAGTCGCTGATGATTATTTCACGGAAACATGAGGAGATTTCCAAGGCATTGATTCAAGATATGCATCTTTCTATCACGGTTCTGAACGGAAGAGGCGGGTATAGTGGTCAAGAACAGGTTGTTCTTTATTCCATCGTCAACAAGTTTCTTTACAGCAAAGCACGAGACCTTATCATGAGCATCGATGAAGATGCAATTATTGAAGCGAGTTTCGTGAGTGAAGCAAACGGCATGAAACAACATGAAATCAAGGAACGACTGACGAAAAAATGGCATTCAAGGAATGCTTCATGACGACTAAAGAAACACAAAAAAGAGACACATTGTGGGGAATGTGTCTCTTCTGTCTGTTTGTCAGCGACTCCAATCAGACAATTTTTTCTTTGGTCGTGGTAGCATCTTCAAAAACAAATCGTAATTTCTTTCCTTTTAGTTTGGTTCCTGAGACTGCAGTTCTCATTAGCCAACTAGCGGCAAGATAAAATACGAAACCATTGATGAGGAATGATACCAACGTCTGAAGTGTGCCGTATCCTGTCGGATTTGCGAAGAAATACAACACATATGCCACCAATAATGTGAGCACGACTTTTCGATTTGAAATGATAAGTTCCATAGATTTTTTCATGAGACCAATCTCCTTTTTAAGTGTATTTACTTATATACAAATGTCTATGTGGGGATAGACATGAACTTTTGCCGTTCTAGTCAGTGGGTGACCTTATGAACTAGATGATATGTACGCAGGGTACGCCAGTTTTAGATATAATACTTATGATATGGGCTTTGACGTTATTTATTCCTTGGTTTCAATAGAGACATATAGATATATCGTTATGAGGACACACTCCATTTGAATATGATGAGGAAAACAAGGAAAAGGAAGGTGGACAACAATGTCCAACATTTACACTAGAGGATATGATGCAACTTTCAAGGATGCTCAAAAACCGGTAATCAAAAGTGAGATGGTGCCCTATCTTGAATTTGCACAAGAAAATAAGATAGATACCGCCATTTTTGAAAAGCTATGTAGAAAAGAAGGCATAGATTTGAGCCACTTTTATCATTTGAAAGAACATGAGATTATGAAATATTGTTATTGGGACGGAACATACTTTCAAGCATTCCCGAATCTAGAGAAGAGCTTTATCTATTGGGATGATATGGTCAAGACGACTGCTGAGCGAATCGAAGAGGCAAAGAGGTTGAGGGAAAATAAAGAATACTCTACTCTTTTGTTCGTAGTTGATACGATTGGACAACATCTTCTTTTTGAAGAACTATATTCAGAGATTCCTTCAGAGCAACGTTATCAATGCTTCATTGATTTATATGTTCGTCATGATTATGGAAGTACAGTCTTCGACATGAACATCATTGAAGATGCCAAATCAAAGCAAAGCCAAGACTATCGAGAAAGTGCACTACGTCGTTTATTGGAAGATGCTGAGATGAAAGACGGAAAATTTGTTATATATCGTGGAATGGGAGATGAGTCAACTCCAGTAGATAAAGCGATGAGTTGGACATTGTCCGAAAAGACGGCATTTTTCTTTGCGAAGCGTTTAGGAGAAACCGGCAAGGTATACAAAGGACTGGTTCGTGTAGAAGAGGTTATTGATTACATCACTAGGCGTTCAGAATCTGAGGTCTTAATAAATCCAGGCACTGCATTCATCGAGGAAGAAATTCCATTAATCAGCGCACAAAAAGAAATTTCGAACCTTACTGATGAAGGACTTGTAGCGGAATATCAAGCCATGCGCAATCATTACATCCTGCCGGACTATTTCACTAATCCGAATGGTCTTCATGGCGTGAAACACGCTCGCCGGGTACTGCTTCATTGCATTTCACTTGCGAACGCTATCGGTCTAGACGAGATTGAGCGAGGTATCTTGATGTTAAGTGCTTGTTATCATGATATCGGCAGAAAGCATGATGAGGCTTGCTTGGAGCATGGGGCGTGGAGTGTAGAAAAAGTAAATGAAGAAGGATTGGAAATGTCTTATCTGATTTCAGATGGCTATTCTGACATATATAAGGAGCACATGGAGGATGAAGACATCGAGGTCATGAACTTTTTGATGACCTATCATTCTAGACCTGACGAGGAAGGTCTTCGGGCATTAGAAACTATCGAAGACACTTACCTCCAAGAGAGAACCAAGAAGTTGTTCCTTATATTTAAGGATGCTGACGCTTTGGATAGAGTCAGAATCAATGATTTAGATGTAACAAGGTTGCGTACAAAAGAAGCTTTGATGCGGGTCAAGTTCGCCGAAGACGTTCTTGAGTTCCTGGAATAAGAAAAAGGCGGTGGAGAATCTCCATCGCTTTTTTTGTGTTCATTATTCTTTTAATCTACTTGAGGCAGTTCTTTCGTGTCGATAAGAAATAGCGTATCATCATGGAGATGTAAAATGTAATCACCGGATGTCTGAAGCGTGAACATTTTTTTCATGTAGAGAGCAATATAGTCGTCCACATCATTTTCAGGGATATTCCCATAGTGGTTTGTCAACTCACGATATCCTTCTTCATCAAGAATGACTTCACTCACGACGCTTTGAGCGATGAGTTGATAAGCATAGACCAACTTCCCTTTGAAAGATACTTTCCGAACTTCATTTCGCAGATGAGGCGTTCCATCCACAATCAACAGATTTTCGACCTGAACATCTGAAACCTCTACAAGAGTAGATAGACAATCGGTCAGTCTAAAGCCGTAATCTTTATTTTCGACTTGATAGATACTTTTCAAGCCTGAAATACTTTCGGAACGGATGTTCAATTCATATCCCATTCGATTCCGTTCTACTTCATTCATTACAAAGTCTTTTGTATATAGAGAGTGGTTCATCATGCGACATTCTCCTCCTTTAAATAGTCCCTGATTAAGACAGGTACAACCTGTAAGACCCCTTTGTTTCTGAGCCATAAGGTCTTTCGCTCATCCTTATTTAACACACTATCCGCCAATTCTTTGATGACGTCGTCCGAAATATTGCCTTTTGATTGCCGAACCAATTCTTCCACCAAGGTCTTCCGATAGGTGATAACCTCATTCTCGGAAAATACGCCGGGATTCTTCTTCACAACTTCGACCTTAGTCGCCTTCGTCTTTCGTGCCACAATCAGCACCCCATTTCGTTTGTTTTGCTACCATCCTATGCATGAAAGAGTCTAGTTATCATCACCCGAAAATGAATCTAGAGTAAAATTAAGTTGACAAATTCTAGAAATCATCATTAGAATTGTTTTGACAACTGTATTGTTGGAGAGGTGATAAGATGGTAGAGAAAAGTATTGATTATCTTGCAAGAAATATCGAAAGTACGTTCTTAGGCATGAAATTGATGTTTGGTGACAACATGACGCTGACAGAAAAAATCGTCGTTTCAATGACGCTCTTCAGCGGTTTTCTTCTGACCGTGTTGTACTATCCAAAAGGTACATTGCTAGGATTCATTGTCGGACTTTTTCTAGTCACGACATTTGTCCACGGTATCCCATTTGCATATCGAGAGCTTCGGATTCGTCGAATCCAAAAGGCATATCGACACAACGTTGTATTTCTGGATGACGAGATTCGGGATATGACATCTATCAAACCGAATACGGCAGAATTAGATACACATATCCCAAGGCATTTAGCGACCAACGAAGAATCGTATGTGAATTACAGAGAGGCATTGAATGTCTTGAAAGAGCGGCTAACCCCTTACATAGGTGGCGGTGTGCGCTCGGAGATATCGGTGAAAGAAGATTTGGAGCGGTTCCGTTCAGTCATCAATACGGCTTCATTCAAAATGAATGATGTGTTTAGCTGTACCGACTATCAAGTCAATCCAAATACGGAGACCTGGTTGAATGAACATGTTCCCGAGGTCATTCGTTCAGCTACTTCAAAGCTCGATTTTTTGAAGGAGACTTTGGACGTTCTGATGAAGGAGCGAATGGCAATTAAATCAGGGGTTGAAGGAGAAGAGTCTGTGAGAGAATATCTTAAGGACTTCGAAGATATGCTATTACCTCTTTATGGAACCCGATTTCAGGCGGAAAAGGGCACTGTCGAGAATGATGCCCTGCTCTTTACCGAAACCGGTATTTACTCTCTTGAAATCAAGAATATCGGAGCATCTGGTGATAAAACTATCCGGATTACAAAAGATGGTCTATGGTATGAGAAATTTAAGTCGAGTGATTGGAAGCGTTCAGAAAGAGATGCGATTTTTGACCAGGTCAATCGACACACCGCTTTGACAGAGACATTGATTCGAGAGAAATTCGGAAGAGAATCGAAATACATGGTCAAAAGCATCATCGTCATTCCAAATAAAAATTTAAAAATCGAAAACGAATCGTCTTTCCATATCATCCGTCCATCCCAAATCGTATCATTGATTCGAGAGATGGATGTGGTGTTGACACACGACGAATGTGTGGCTGTAAGCGATTTCGTGAAGTCGAAAGATATCGGGCAAGCGAGATATGAACATCTGGATGCCTTGGCATATGTGAAAAAGATTGTGGAAACATATGAATCTCTTCAGAGAGATTGTGAATTTCTTAAAAGAACCTTCATCATCCAGGAAACATATGTCGAGCGGGTGACGCAGAACAACCTTCATGAACTACTTCGACTGAAATATTTGAACTGTGATAATGCTAGGAGTGTCATTTGACACTCCTTTTTTATATATCCGCTTCCGTTTGCGTACTATAAGCATGAAATGAGTTCTGGCAAATTTAAAATTTCAAATAGGCAGGAGGAATAATAGATGAACATTGACAATGTTTCAGATATTCATATTAACCATTGGGTTCCATTCATCACAAATCAATTAAAGTGGGAACAGAGAACAAGGGCTTTTGTTAAGCGACTATTACGTAATGGCACGGGTGAGGTACTGGTGCTTGCGGGTGATTTTAGTGAGTCCAACATCCAAACCATCTGGTTGCTCGATGAAGCTTCAAAATATTACGAAATGGTTTATTGGACATTCGGAAATCATGACCTATATCTTTTGTCCAAAAATGACACGAAAAGATACGTCAATCATTCACTCAATCGAGTAGATGAGGTCATCCAAAAGACGTCACATCTGAAGAATGTGGTTCCGCTCATCAAGAATGTGCACGAATTCAAAGGCAAACGGTTTGCGGGAGATGCATTGTGGTATCTGCCGAAGACGATGGCGGATTGGGAGTTTTATCGCAATGTATCGAATGACTCAGCGTATATCCTTTTGAACGAGGTTTGGAACATGGAAGATGTTGCTCGGTTGCTCTACAAATCTTCTGCAGATTGGTATGACACACTTGAAAAAGAGGATATTGATGTCATGGTGACACATA
The DNA here is from genome assembly GCF_018617035.1 of Exiguobacterium sp. s140. Taxonomy (GTDB): domain Bacteria; phylum Bacillota; class Bacilli; order Exiguobacteriales; family Exiguobacteriaceae; genus Exiguobacterium; species Exiguobacterium profundum. Next base: position 47,154 of record NZ_JACSJK010000003.1, on the reverse strand, counting down.
TCCCACCTGTTCATCCACCCATTTCTCCTTATGAACCAAATGGATGCTATCATACGACGGTTCCGTTTCTTGCCGCTCCACATTGGGTGTGTGGGCATGTCCACCTTCAAGGCGAATTCCAAAAAGCGGGCACACATTTTCATTTGAACTGCATCGGGTACCCCCAATCTTACTCAAACGCAAGGGCATTCGAATTGCCAGGAGATAACGTTGATGAAACTTTAACCATCGACATCAAAACATTCAGAATCTAATCAAACCAAAAGGTTCTACCCATCGAACAGGGGTAGAACCTTTTAAATTTTGACTATAGTCAAAATGATGTTAGTCTATGGTTAGAAAAAGTACTCTAAAAACTCATCCAAAAGGAGTGTTCTCACATGACACAGACAATTAACAAGGAACGAAACACTGAACTGAACATGCTTTTAGCTCAACTTCGAAAGGAACCCAATGCCGACTTCCTTCCTTTGGCAAATAATCCTCTTCGCTTTATCGATTTTCTATACTTCCTTCGTCGTCAATCGGCGAACATCGCACACAAGGAGAAAATTGCAAAACGATTTGACATCACTGAACGTCAAGTTCGTTTCTACGCAAAAGCAGGTGAAGAACTGTTCGGAATCTTCCATTCTCCCCAACCTGGGTATGTTGCTTTGACCCCTCTTGGGAAACAGCTCGCATTCAGTCGTAAAGAGGATGTCGAACAATTCATCTTTGCAGAAATGCAAAAGCTCCCGCTCGTGAAGGCGTTCCTCCATAAGGACGTATCACACGCCAAGCCTGAAATCATCAAACTCATCATGGAAAATGAGAAATGGATTGAGGAATACTCACTCGTCTCCATCGAGCGTCGTGCTGACACGATTCGTGCTTGGGTGGATATCATTCAACGTAAAGGTAAGCCCATCTCGGAACGAGAAGTTCTAAAGTTTATCAAAGAGAATACGGTCATCCTATCGAACATCTTGTCGAAACAACCGGCTTAAAAAGACCCATATATGGGTCTTTTTTTATATCCAAGCCTCGATTTTCCCATCTGCAGTTACTCTTACATAAGATGCCGACTCACACCGTAATCCGTTATCGGCTAATCGAAAACAGTCCGTCTTATATGGGTTGTACCACACACTCAAGCCTTCTCCAGAAGAAGCCGATTCACAAACATATCCTTCTACGTAGGCATGTACATTCTTACGTTTAGTCAGTAAAACTTTTTGGCGATTTTTCTCGGAGACGATGAAACGGGCGCATCGAACGATGATTTCTTCTGTGTGACCTACGACAAGCGTTCCTTGCTTGATGGAAATCTTACCATTATGCAGATTGCGATAAAGTCGAACCGGTTTGTTCTCATCGATTCGTCTACCCTTATACGGTGTATAGCTCATTTTTTTCAAAAAGAACACCTCCCCTTTCTTGATGAAGGTATATTATTCGGATAGCAATCGATTCATAATGGAATGAACGAGTAAGGAGTCTGAATATCATATGAGAGCAATATCAAAAAAGGCGTATGAATTGAATACAATTGGAGGAATGAGGATGAATGCGCAACAGTATGCCATGGATTGGTGGATGAAAGAGGAACAACGAAGAGCAACACGCTCTCATGCGAACCAAGTCCATTTAGTCAATCAGCGACTCTCACGAGCAATTTCAATTTTGATGAAAGACGTGAAAAAGGAAGATTACAAAGATGAAGCGTGCTCTTACAATCGGCATCTCGTTCAGTCGAACATTTGGGTGTTGTGTTATCAAAACAATTTTGAGAACCCCTTTGTCATGGGTGTGCAAGCCGCATGGATTGCATTGATTTTTGATAAGGAGAAAGAGAAGGGGAATGCTCATAATCTCTGTTATAACGAATATGAGTTTCGCCAACTCTTGAGTCAGATTCGAAATACGGATAGTGCCGCATTTCAGATGGCGCTAAATCAGTTTCCACATCTAAAGGAATGGCTTTAAAAGGACGTGTATTCACGTTCTTTTTTTTATTAGGCAAAGACGGTTATAATTGGAAGCTATATACTGGTTGTGATGATGACTTGATTGGAAGGATGATTGACAGTGAATCGAGATAGCATAATGGACGAGTCCAAACGTGAGATGATGATATGGTTGGAACGATTGAATTTCAAGAACATAGAAGATACTAAAGAAATCATCATGGAGTATTTCAACATACTTCACTCCGTTTCCAAGCTCCCTGAACCACCATGCAAGCCATTAGACGGAGAACCATCAACAATTGAGAATAACGACAGTCAAAATAAAGAAGTTGTTGAAGAAATATCTGAAGTCATACCCGAAGTCATAGAAGAACAAGCGGGCTATATTTTTGAGAGGAAACTTCGTGGAGGATACCTCCAGGAAATCAATGCGTTTATTCCAGAAGGTATCGTTAGAAATTTAAACATCAAACATGGGGATTTAGTTGGTGCCAAGAGAATGATTGATGATACTTCCGAGGGGAATCCGAAGTATTATTATACGTTGCTCGAAAAGAAAGACGGCGCAGATGCACCGGACAGGGGAGAAATGAATTACTGCATCATTGAGCGGGAATCTGGTGCTCTGGTTGTGAAATCAAACAGTCTGACCGGAGAAAAAATACTTTACAAAGGCACATCGTATTGTCTCTTTTTAAATGACCAAGAAATTCGTCAATTCAATCTAGAAGAAGGTGATATAGTCGATGTCGCATACAAGGTCAGCAACCCGTCTCAACATAAAGTGACATGGAAACATGAGCATTCTGAAAGCAATGAAGAGATAAAAAGTTTCGACAAGAGGAAACGCCCAACTGACCCAAAGAAAGAAAAGACAGATTCGCCCACTATAGACCAAACGTTAAAAGGTATGAATGTCATGATTGTCGGAAATGAATCAGCACGCTCCGCATACCAGGAACAAATTGAGAAACGAGGAGGAACGCTTTTATGGGGACATACAAAAGAAGCGATGGAGAGATTAGAGCCACTCGTCAAGAAAGCTGATTTCATCATCTTCCTACTAGGACTCAGTGGTCATGTCGGGATGAAACAAATCAAGTCGTTCAGCAAAGAGCATGGAGTTACCTTTCAAACTACATTCAATCAAGGAACGACTTCGATTGTTAGAATGGCTGAGACCATTGCAATTGAACTCGGCACTTCATAAGGATATTAAAAAAGAACCGCTCCATCCAGAGCGGTTCTTTTTATGTCAATTTGGTTCATCATGATAAGGAATATCTCGTCGGATTATCACTTTCGTGCAATCCTTCGTTGAATCAACGTCAGCTTGATGTGACTCAGATGTTTTTAATTGAGAGTCTCTCGTTCCTTCTCCATTCTTTTCATTTTGTACCGTTTTAAAACCTTCAAGGTCATATAGGATGTACTTGTAAAAAGCATGGAATCCAAGTGGTAGGAGAATGAGAATAATCAATGCCACAAGAACATATTCAAACGGCATCATTAAAAGATACTCAAGTTTGAACAGAACAATCAGTGTTTCAAGGAACAACAAGACAGCGGTAACCAAATTCGGACGTTCAAAAAAACGCATAGGCAACACTCCTTTCGAGTTATCAATGTTTTAGTATTTTATGTTGGATGTTGAAGAGCTACAACTGATTATAGAGTCATTGAACTTTTATTTTTTGACTATTGTATAAAATGTGTTACGCTTAAAGTATTAAATAGAAATAGAGGTGTTATATGCAAAAGACAACGTCAAATGAAGTAAAACCATTGTCCATAAATATCATCATCGATTTGGTTCTCAGGAAATTGGTCACTGAACATGAGCAAGCACAGATGGATTTCGTCAATCACATCGATGTCCACTTGCCCTATTCTTATAGTGGGAAGTTGATTACCGCAATGGTGAAGCATGCTTCGGAAGTGGACTACTCGCAAGCTGAGATTCTCCAGGCGTTATTGTTCAAAGCGAACTCATCACAAGTGACACTCTATTTCCTGAAGAAAGATACTCACGAAAAAGCATGGATGATTCCACTTGTTCCCGTAGAGGTCGATGCTGAGAGTGGTCAAGAGTTAAAGTATCCACTAGACTTTTTAGATTCGAAAGAGACGGAATTGCAAACGAAAATTTCTATTCCATCGGCTTTGGCTCATGAGAAAGAGCCATTGCAAGATGCCACACTATATATTTCAGTGTCTTCTAGCCACGCACATTTTCTCAAAGAAAAATGGCTCTGTTCTTTGAATCAATACAGTAAAGAATCATAAGCATCTCCTCGTCTGAATAATATGAGTCATACAGGCAATTAGTTGGTATGACTCAATCATGTAATTCAGGAGGAGAAATCATGGCGATTCGATTTAAGAAGACTAAGAAATGGTTTCATGTTGGAAATATGACTAAAAAGGTCAAGAAAAGCTCGTTCGAGGGGAGTGGACTGTCCATCTCTCAGCATCCGAAGGAATGGAGTCGGATAGCACGTCTTTCAGGAGACTTATATACGGTTCATAAGGAAAACCCATTGTTGTTGGATTTTCATAAACTCTCAAAAAGAGACAAAACGAATATTTTTGAATGGGGAGTCGAAAGAGGCTATCTGGTAAAAGGATTCAAATGGGTGTTCACTTATATTGATGAATATGACGAGATGTATCGAGAATTTCTCAGCTATGAGGACTGGTTGATGGATAGGGGGTATGACGAAGAAAATGCGGAAGACCAAGAAGACTTGAATGAGGACAAGGAGTCTCTCAAAAAGGTTAAAGCTTTTCTCGGAACCACCAAGTTATTTGAAGCGGAGTGTTGGGACAGAGAGCATAGTCCATCTATGGCTGAAACCTTCTGCATCTTACGATACGCAGACGAGATGCTCGGAGTGGATGGGGTCTTTTGGAACGATATCTTGGATGTTTATCGATATTCCGCTCCACGTGCCGTCATCTTTCAATCAAAGCTACCGGAATGGACGATTCAATTGGTCGAAGAGCCAACAATGTCCCGTTGAGAAGATAAAGGGGGGAACTCCCCTTTTTCTTTTCGACACGAAAGATGGTCAAATGTACAACGATAAGGGGGATTTTAAATGCTTGCAGTATTGATTTTAATGGGAGCTGTCGGCGCATCGTTTGGTGGTTACTACATTGCAACGGCTGAACAGCGACTGGACAGTTTGCCACGGAAAAAGAAACTAGAAAATTATCCAATGTTTTTCCCAGATGTGAATCGTAATGGTATCTACACCGTGACACACATCCTAACTTATTTAAAGATGATGCCATCTAGACTCAATAAAAACGACCTCGAACCCCTAGATGTGGAAACATTTGAAGGGGATGAGATGCAAAATCACCATATCAAGAAGCGCTTTTGGGATGACCTGTATGATTTGAACCAGGAGTTTCGCACATTATATAAGAGCATGCAAAACTATGACAAGATGAAGCGAAATGTCGGAAGCAGGGAATATCAGCTCTATGAAGCGAAGATAATTTCATCAACAGACACCGTTTATAAGCTCGTGAAGAGGATTCACAAGAACATGGAAGCGAACCGAGATATCATCAAGCGTGACGAAGAGTTAAAAAACAATCCGAAAAAAGACTATCGCACTGCAGAAGAAAATGCTCTCCAAGCTATCTGTGACTCAAATGAATCTACGCCGGAGATGAAAGAGAAAGCACAGTCACTTTTAAAAGAACTGGAACGAATGAGTCCGGAAAGCTATACCAATCCGAATTTGGAAAATATGGAGTTAGACATCGAAACCATTGAACGGATGGTCAAAGCGAAGAAATTATAAAAGGCAGAGTATATTCTGCCTTTTTTGTCTGTATTGATTTAGAAGGGAAGGTTGGGGTCTCCGGTATGAAGCGGATGTACCGCAACGGACTCAATAGGAAGTGGTTCGGAGATTGCATCAATCACCTCAACTGCTTTTATTTCTTGTTCCACTTTCCTGTTCTTGAAGTAGAGCAAAACCTTTTCCTTAAATCTCATTGCATCCTTCTTTGTCAACTTTGCTTCGAATACAGAAGATTCGTCACGGTTTGACCTGTAGTAGGAGTCCAATTTGTCTAGTCTCATAAACACACCCAGTTCTTCGATGGTGTCTGCTTCCTGCAAGACTCGGATATTGTCATCATCTCCATTGATGATGGCATATGTGACCTTGTATGGGCGGATAGGTCGTGTTATCCAATGTTCCTTTGTCCGTTCCACGTCATAAACCCAATTGTTTTCCTGGATTGTTTCTGAATCAATCACTTCGTCTTCCTCTGCTTGGAAATGATAAACTCTCACCAATATTCCACATATGGCTGATTCCAAGAAGTGATAGAAGTACTCGTAGGACATCTCTATCAGATTCGAATTTCCGCTCATCTCAAAGAGGATGTACGGGATACTCTCATGAGCGATGCAACATTCTGGGATTGACGGCGCCGTACAAATACGTGCTGTTTCAGTCTCACCGTCAGTTGCCGCATGTACAGGGATTCGAGGGGTGAATAATTGTATTTCTTGTGATTCCGGTTTCCACATTTCGATATGCTTCAATGGAATGGTTCGATTCATGATTCATTCTCCTTTGTAAATTCAATATATACATATCACTGATACGTGTAACTACAACATGCTATGCGTATGACACATCAGATGATTACAAGATGCTAGAACAATTGAAGAGTTTTTCTTCTCATCACTACGCATAGGATAGTGAAAAAGAGGGTGATGGAATGGAGTTAGAAAAAGAAATCGAGATACGGTTAAGGTCAGGCGGTTATACAAAGGCACATGAATCCAAAGCGGGAACAAAAAATGAAGGGAAGGTATCGGCGGGATATCGACTCTCTAGAGAGGATGGAAGGTGTCGCCTTTCTTTCGAGAAAGGGAACATGGTCTTCTTCGGGATGCCTCCAGAAAGGGTTTATGAGTCTCTCATGGAGATGGTACATCATCTCCAATCCATCTCGCCTGAGTGGTCATATACGTTTGAGAATTCAAGAGAGGTCGCAAGTGTTTGCATTTGTAAGAAGAATGAGCCCAACCTTGGCTCATTCCAATCAGATTGAAGCATAAGAAATAAAATTTTTGAAAGAACTGTCGGTTCGGGAGGTGTCTATGTACGGAATCATTTATAAAGCAACCAATCGTTTGAACGGGAAAGTATATATCGGGCAGACAACGAAGTGCCTTGAAGAGAGAAAGAAGCAACACATCTACTTGTCTCAGCAGAAAGAAGGCTCGAAGAACTACTTTCATCGTGCACTCATTCGTCACGGTGAATCGTCGTTTACATGGGAGGTCATCGATACTGCATACAGTAAAGAAGAACTCGACGGGAAGGAACAGGACTGGATAGTGTCTTATGAGGCATTTGGAAGAGGCGGATACAATCTAACACATGGAGGACAGAAGACGAACCCAAGAAAGACAGAAGTATTTGTCTTTGACACGAGCGGTGAGCTGTTGGCAGTTTGCGAATCACAAAAAGAAGCGTCAGAAGTATTCAATGTCAGGAATAATATCGTGTCTCAGGTCATTTCTGGGAAGCGTCCCGTATATAAAAACAAAGTATTCCTTCCAGGAGAAGGGTTCAAGAATCTAAAAGAAATGTTCGATGAAGTATCCGAGAGATACGAGCGTGAGCGTCTCAAGAAATACAAACGATTTGTGGTTATCGGAATTGATGAATCCGAAAACATACACACTTGCTCGTCACTATTTGAGATGAGCAAGCTTTCAGGTGTTTCGATAAAAACCATTCTTGACGAATGTGAAGATGTCACCAAATCCCGTTCAAAATGGAGGTTTTGTTTCGCCATCCATTTCGCAGAGAAAGAACCCGATATGTATGAACGACATAGTTCTAGGAAGGCAAGTCTTATCTACGACGAATATTTAAAGAATTACCACCGCTTTCATTTTGACAATAGTCAAAATGAGTGTTACATTTAATGTACAAACAAATGGGAGCGTGATGATAGTTGGATAAAAAAACATATGATTTACTACTACTTCTCGGAGGAGCGTTAAATGCTCTCGACGAACGAGCAAAAGCAGAAACAACTGAGTTCGTGAGACCGAGTGTGGAAAAGCAAGAGGGGGCACGAGAAGAACATGTAGGGCAGGCAGAAGACCCGCTCACGATGCTTCGTCAGCTCTTGGAAGGGAAACGCTCATCTGAGCCCACCCAACGAAGCGACAATGGGCATACAAGCCATCAAATCCCCCCAACTATGACGGATGTTCTTTCACTCTTGTCCTTAGTGTTTGGAGAAGAGAATGTTTCACAGCATAAAGTAGCTCGTGAACATCAAACTGGAATGAAAATGAGTCTGATTGCCGAGAATCTCGTTCGCATGGGATACATGGTGACTGCAGGAGAAAGTCCTCATATCATGAAAGTCCATGTCGAAAACGAATTGTTGGTGAGTTTATTCTTCGACCAGGATGGAGCCATCCGGAAAAAAGATGAATATGATAAAGAGAAACAATTAAATCAGCTCAACCTGTTGAAGGCAAATGCACGTGATGAGATGAAGACCGCTCTCAACATGGGTCTGGAAGACAGTGTGGTGGTTGAATTGACAGAAAAATTCAATGATTGTCTATCCGAAATCAATCAGTATCAAGAGTCACTTGAGCGAAAACGTTCCATGGTCAATCAGATTGAGACATTGGTGAAGGAAATCGATACATCATTTTAAGAGAAGGGAGATATCCCTTCTTTTTTTATTTTTTTTACAACAGGTAAATTTTGCATTATTCTTAAAGTCAAGCCCGATTTATGACGATAATAAGGGTGAAAGAGAAATGAATATTTAAAAGGGGGACGATGAATGGTAGGTTTAAAAAAAAAGGTGAGAGGCGAATCCGTACATCACAAGACGAAATTATTAGGCTTGATTTTAGTGATTGCACTGGTGACTATGTTGTTCATCATATTCGACTGGAATGAGTCCGATGAAACAGTCAGTGATTCTATTCCTAAAGATTACGATACGACAGAACAACTGACTATAAATAAGACTGAGGGCAAAGAGGTTATCATACCAACCGTATTTGTCCATGGCTTCACAGGTGATGATACAAGCATGAGCGGACTTCTCGAAGGGTTGTCAGGTGTACGAAATGACAAGGTGAAAAAGGTGACTCTTTATGAGGAAGACGGGAAAAAAGTGGCAAGTCAGATGAATCTCCGAGTCGATGGACAGGAGATGACCTACGTTGTTGGAAGTGATGAGAGAGTTCATAAGTTTTCTTTCCATGATGAAGAGTATATGCCTGGTTATGTCAAAGTGGTCTTCACAAGGAATGTCAATAACCTGTTCAATCAATCTTATTATCTCGAAGCCGCTATGAAAGAAATCGCAAAGGATTATCAAACCGAGGAGTTGAACCTTATCGGACATAGCATGGGTGGAGTGTCTTCATCGTTGTTCGCATTTTACAACTACAACGAATGGGCAATGAGTCATCATCGACCTGATACATATCATGTCCGAAAACTTGTCACATTGGATAGCCCGTTCCTTGGGTCTTTCATCAGTTTACATATAAAACCGGACTACTCCGCTGTAGTCAATATCATAAGTGAAGTGATAGGGACAGAAGATGTTGTCTATTGGGGATATGCCACGTCAATTGGAGAGAGTACGCTAGAGAATTTGACGAATGGTGGTAGGGAGTTTGAGTCATATATGGATTGGAAGTACGCCTCGTTTGACCCAGATATGGAAGTATTATCATTCGCAATCAATAAGGATTTGCTCGTCCCGAATGAGAGCGCCTGTGCCTTGAGCAAGTATATCCAAAAAGAGAAGTATCGATGTGTCACGACGGATGGTACACACAGCACGATGACTTATAATCAAAAGACGCTCGATGAAATCAAATCATTCCTTTAAAGCATGGGCACCCATGCTTTTTTCAATGGTTCACTCGTCATATTTTGATTCACGTCACCGTATCATAAAAGGTTAAGAAAATATATGGAGCGGATTTCGCTTGGACTAAAAAGGAGGAATTTGAATGGGAAAACAGGAAAAATATTTTGTCACATCGGGTTTGGGTGAGTATATGGTGGTATCAGAGGTATTTGACCCGATTGCAGGGAACGTCCTCGAAACACATCAGAGTGGGTTTGAGAATGAGAGCGAAGCACAGGACGTAGCTGACAATATGAACAAGATGCTGTGAGGAAATTCGAAAGTCTACTCAATCAGGCTGAAGAAGTAAAAGAATGCTTCACAGAAAACAATAATCATTAAGATAAATAAAATTGACTATGTGAATAAAATATTATAGAATATAGTCAATAAAAGTAGAAAAGGAGTGGTGCACATGTCTAGTAAACTTTCAAGTCGGGTCAAATTTCTCAAGACCGTCCTTTCCGTACTCGGACACAAGAAAGCATTGAAAGCGTTGAATCTGATGATTCAAGAGATGTGCAGTGAGAAAGGGTACAGTCGTCACGACGGCTCTCACTACTATCTCCATCTTGTCGATGTGACAATGAAAATCTTCAACTCCGGAATCCGTGATGAGGACATCTTGACTACTGCAATCCTTCATGATGCCATCGAGGACGTGGAATGGATTAACTACGATTTCATCAAAAGGGAGTTCGGTAAGGAAGTAGCGGATGATGTACTCATCCTCACGAAGAATCCGGATATCGATTACAAACAAGATGAAGCGGCATTGTTGACGTATTTGAACCAATGTTTTAGTCGCCCTTCGACGGCAATCGTCAAAACGGCAGACCGTATTCACAATTTTAACACGCTAGGGAATGCCGACACGGATAAACAACTCAGAGTGGCGAATGACACCGAGAAGAACTTCTTCCCGATGTTCAAGTTCGCACGCAACGAGTATCCAGAATATGCTCCATTCTTTTATCAGGCTAAAACCGAAATCGAACCACATCTCCTTAAAATCAAAGAGAGTTGTGAAATGGAACGAGTTCTTCGACAGGAGATTGCCAAGCTTCAAGAAGAAGTCAAGTCGCTAAGCATTACATTTGAAGAAGCCCTCTAAGAGGGCTTTTTATAGTGCTAGAAAATAAGCATCTGCCATAAGATATAGGATACAGAAATTCAGGGGTCTATGGTGACAACATATAAAGGTCAAGAGGGGAGTGCATGGATGAGACAAGACTATGAGCAAATCATTCATTTGTATCGGAAGGATTATTCAAAGAAGTTAGAACAGATGATTCAAGAATATGAGCATAAAGTCGGGACTGGCAGAATTGCCGAAGAAATCAAAATGGAGCGGGACTATATGAATGAATCTACAGAAAATCGTTCTTTATTGTCCGTGTAAGGAGGAAGATGATGTTGAAAAAGTACAAGCTTTTAACAGAGGACGCTGTCCATCTAACTTATAAGCACAGAGGAATCGAAGACACGACACGTGTGTTTCCTATCGAGGCGATAGTCGATATTCCTTCAAAAGGTGTAAGAAAAGGGGATAAGGGCGGTTATGTAGAGAGTGAGGACAACCTATCCCATGAAGGGAACTGTTGGATATATCCCACTTGCGCTGTAATAAACGGCGCTGTTGTACTAGGGAATGCAAGTATCTCAAAGGAAACAAAAATGACCGGGGACAGTCAAGTAAGCGGTGATTCCAGTGTCGAAAACAGCATGCTTTTTAATAGCATGGTGGATGGGAACACGCAGGTCAGCAACTCAAAGCTCATCAATAGCGTGATTTATGAAGAGGGCAACATACATGAGTCAACATTGTTCAATGTGACCATCTGGCGAGCGAATTTTTTCAACTCGAAGATTCAGTTCAAAGATAGCAAGGCATGCTTTACATCAAAAGAAACTAGTGATTTCACCGATACTTTTTTGGAGTATACGGGCTTGAGAAGCGTAAATACGAATCATCCGATGTTTCTCTCCGACATTACAATTAGGAACCTAAAAACATTCAAGCTAGAGAGTGGTCTAGAGATGCGAAACGTCGTGTCTATCGGAACTTCTCACATTATTTCGAAGAAGAATGATGGAGACAAGCTGAATCGTCTGATGGGGAAAAAACAATTTGTCCTTCAATCGAAAGCCAGGGTCACCCTAAAGGACAGTCAAGTCCAAGCGGAAGGGTATCTGATATCTGGTAAAACACTCTTTGAAGATGTAAATATAGATACGTTTGGCGAAATCAAGAAAAATGGAAAGTCCAATTTACATTTGAAGAATGTCACGATGACAGAGTTCTCTTCCCTGGTTGTAGAACATGGGGGAGAGATACTTATCGAAAACATCAACTTGTGCGGCGATATTGTCTTCGAACGATGAACCACAAAGAAGGAGTGAAGATACATGAAAGAATACGAGCATAACCATTATCGTATCATCAGAATGCGACCAAATGCGTTTCGTGCTGAATGGGTCAACATTGGCGTGTTGATGTATGATAAACAAGCAGGGCGTCACACTGTTGACATGTTGCCGATAGGACACCCAAAAGTGGAGTCTGTCGTGCTGAAGGGGATGACATCTGAAGAATATCATCAAATCAAAGAAATCGTTCGGGAATGTTTTAGTTCATTTGATGATGAACAACGAAACCCGTTCGATGAGAACGGAGATGTGAATAACTTCATCCTTCTCTTGCGTCAATTCGAAGGTTCAAACAAAATTCGTTTCAGCCACCCTTCGATTCCACGAGGGAGATTGGATTTAATTAAACTTCAATCCATCTTGATGGATACCTACGTCAATTAAGGAAAGAGTCCGATTCGGGCTCTTTTTTATATTTGACAAAAGAACGGAATACGATAGTAGAAACTGAATTTAGGTATACATTCTATTTCTTTTTAAGGAGGAACTGATATGACAGTTCAGCAATTCATGAGTTTCAATGAAGAGGATGTGCAGTCGATTCAATTTTTCAGAAGTAGCTTGCTTACAGACGGGTTGTATGATGATTACGATGAAGACAACCGCAGATGGGAAAACTTTCTGATTGAATGGTTGAACGGCAGTATCAATGAAGAGGTTTTATTGAATATGCATTTATTCTTCGATACCTTCAAATCAGATTTCCCTGTATTCGACACTTATCATAGAGGGATGCAAGTCAAGACTGGCACCACGTTAGAGCCTAGACCTTTAGCGAGCTTTTCGTTGGAACCAGAAGTGGCACGCTTTTTTGCGGGTTTTAGCGAAACGTATGGGTACAATCAATGCTCAGGTGAAGAACGCTATTTGCTGTCGGTCAATGGTGGAGAAGCGCTAGACTTGTCAAACCTGCTGTTGACGCTACAGGAGCGGACGACACATCAGGATATGATAATCGCACTGGAAGAACGTCTGTGGGAAAAGGAGGTCATTGCACCGCTGACAAGTGAAATGCTTCAGTTGGTGAAGCCGCATGTATTCCCCCCGGAACCGAATAAGATTCAAAAGATGAAGAAGGTGGGAGAACCGGTTATGTTTTCACCTAAGACTGGCATCGTCCTCAAGAAAGATGCTTAAGTTGGTTGGACTAAGGGATGGGAATATTCTCATCCCTTTTTAATATGGTTGTTTAACTAAACTGATAGACCATTGCATAAAGCGTTTTTTGTTGCCATAGAATAATCTATCAGCATAGAACAGGCATGATGAAAATCATTTTACTTTAAAGGAGTGTAAACAAAATGTTGACAGAGATGAAGTATGAGTTCACAGGCAAGACGAAATTGGAGAAGTTCACGAATAGTGCGGGGGAGGAGGTTACGTGTACCGTAAATCAAATCCGTGCATTACGAGACATCCCGCTTCATGGTGTGAAAATGGGAGATGTCGGTGGATATATCTTTTCTGAAGAGAACTTGTCTCATGAAGGAGACTGTTGGTTGGGGCATGGTGTCATCCGAGAGCGTGCAAAGGTGTCGGGAGATGTCTTGATTTCAGGAGGCGGTTGGAGGAGCCATCTCCCATCCATTCAAGGTTCGAGTGTGATTCATTGTACCGGTAAGATAATTGAAGCAGTGGTGTTTGACTCTAAAATCACGGGGGACGTCGATATAGATGACACCTCGATACATGAGTCTACCATCGAGGCGAAAAAAATCATCACGACCCGACATGGATTAATTGAAAAAACAAGCGTATTGAATTGGGGAAATGGTGAAATCTTTCTAGAGCGGTGCTTTCTCAAGTCAGACATCGGTGAGTTAAAAATCATCAGCGTCGATGACGGACTCCACATGAACAATGTTCATCTAGAAGTCCGAAGAGATGGTACGGATAAGATTGGTGACCGCTTTGACAGCCATATCATGGCATCCGGTAAACTTGAGGACGTATATGCTGAAGACATCCTTCAGGTCAATCTGAATGGAAAACTAAATATGAAGCATGTCCTTCTTAACAAAGGTACTGAATTGGTCATGCATAGTGGTTCGGAATACAATATTCAGGGCATATCGAAGAAACGTCCTGTAAGTTTTTCAAATGGACGAACGTATTTGAATAACGCAAACCTGAACGGCTATATCTTTTTGTCAGGCAATCTATTGTTGGAATCTACCAACCTAAGTGGTTATGCGATGGTCGAGAATCAAATGAATCAAATATTGACACTCCGAGAAGTTTCAATGAATGACTTCACATCCATCCTCTTGACCAAGACGCATACAGATGAATTTGAAATCCAAGGCAAAACCCTTACGGAAGAACAATCTATCGTGTTGTGAAAGGTGTAGAGTACATGAAAAACAAAAAATATGAATTTAATGGCGAGACGATTCACCACCGTTTAGGAACATTTCATCAAATCATTGCGACTCGTGATATTCCTAGACATGGAATCAAAAAAGGCGATTTGGGAGGATGGATACTAAAATCCAACTCGATGTTGAGCCAAGAAGGAGATTGTTGGATACAGTCTGGGTTACTGATGGGGTCACGTATATCAGGGGATATATTGATGAGGTCAGGCTTGATTGTCAATTCGACTTTAAATGACTGTAAAGGTATCATCGATGATTCAGAGTTAAAGAATGTGTTCCTTTCATCGTCGGATTGTCGAATACAGTCCAGTACTGTCACGTCATTCGGAGAATTCCCTTTGAAAAGTACTTATGCGGGAAACACATTCTCTGTGATAAACAGTAAAATCTTTGTCCAACCAGAAAAAGAAGCACATGCCTCACTCTATCTACAAAGTGTATTTCTGAATGTAACGGTCTATGATAAAAAACCTCTGAAGCGTCTTCAGAGCCTCGAATGGATGGTTCTCAGAAACCTAATGATTGAAGGAGGCGAGTTACTCTTTGGTTTCAACAACGAGGAAGAACGAGAAGGTGGAGAGAGCCTGATTGAAGGGGATGTAACCAACCCGATTATATTGAAAGATACCAAACTGATGGTGCATCATTCAAACCTTGTTGGAAACCTAACGATTACGGGTAGAGAGTTCTTTTTGAGCCACTCCATTGTTCACGAATACGCTTCTCTCATAAATGGAATGGAAGAGGGAATCATGGTCATTCTGAACTCGACCATCAAAGGATTTGCTACAATAGAAGCAAATAATCCATACATGATGGAACTGTATATTGAAGAACAAATGCTAGATAACGATTACACATACAGAACACCATAAAACATGACATCTACTAAAGACTGAATTCATTTCAGTCTTTTTTCGTGTTTCGGGTTGTGAGAGCGCAAACAATTATCTACGATAATAGAAAATTCTGAAAAATGAAATGGAGGGAGTGGCATGAATAACTGGTATGAGTTGTATGACCATCAACGCATGAAGACTTATCGAATATCCTATGACAAGCCATTGACGAGAAAACAAAGGATTAGATGGAGAAGAGAGTGGGAGGAAGGAAAGATTTCATTCAGATGTGGATGTGGCTGTCCATTTGGTATCAATGCGAATGGGGCAATCTACTATCCCTCAGATTTGAAATACGACAATATAGAAAAAAAGCACAAGGAAAACTGTGTGAGATATCGGAAGGGAAAAACGGTTCCCGTGTTTATCATTAGAGATATACCGAAGTCACCAAAGCTTTCAGGTATTTATCGTGAAGATTGGGTGGATGATGTTGAGCAACTAATCGAAAGAAATAAGTCGGAATGGTGGGCGGGAGCTAAGGTATGCCTTAGAGAGAAAGTAAGTAAAATTGAAAGTTACTTGAAAGAGTCGAAAGACTATGAAGAGAAACAATTGTTTTTAATCGTTGGTCGCATCAAGGAGATTAAAACATCACATTTTGGATATAAAAAGACAATCATATTTACAGAGCAAGAGGAAACGGTGTCTATTTGGGTCTCCGAGACATTCTTCGATGGGAGAGAGATAAATAGACCAAACGTCGTCTTCTTCGGATTTTGTTATGTTCGAAATGAAAGATGGAAGGATTCCATCTTTAAGAAGATTTATGCGAACGAAGGGCTGACCGTCTAGCGGGTCGGCTTTTTTAGGTCTCATGGAATGAGTGGGAATATGAATTGGATATTTTTTGACTATAGTGCACCGTAAATTTGACTGTTGTACAAATCAATATATAGAATAGGTATATACAAAACATAAGACGTATAAACTTTCTTTCAAAAAGAGGTGTATAATTCTGGCTTCCAAGTAGAAATAACAGGATGAAACGACTTCGCATACGGATGTCACTTTGGGTGATAAATGGGCTATCTAAAATAGACCAAAAGACCCAGAACAAGCGTTCTCGACAAAATTCGACAATAGTCAAAATTGGATTCAAATGTTGATATGAATAGGTTTATAGTGCTTTCTGATAGAACTTAGTGTTAAGCCATAATAGGCTTATAGTTATACTCTAAAAATTGAGTATAGTCAAAATTACCTATCAGGAATATAGTTAAGATAACAAAACGAACCAAAAGAAAGGCAAAAGATTGAAAGAGTCTTTCTTTAAAAAAACAGAGGTTTCATACAGGAGGAATATATAATGAAGACAGTTGCAATGACAAACGAAACGGTAAACGAAATGGCAAAAGTAGCATATGGAGAAGGTGCATACGTAACGGTACATGAAGAGATGGACACAGATGTTGTCATCGTCATGAATGGAGATAAGATTACTCGAATCGTAGAGCTTGAAGACGCAATGTTAGAGTTCGGCAAGGTATTCAATCAGAAATTCGTCTCATATCGTGCAGTCTTCTTGGGGGAACTAGGATTTGGCTATGCTTTCGAAGTGGATGAAATCTATGTGCCTGAGGTTCAAAAAACGTGTGCATAAAAACAGGGACGATTCAGCCGACTGACCGACCCGCCCCTGTCTCATATTGAGGATTTTGTCCTAAATTTAATTTTTAAGAATCTCTTTACCAGACACGGGAATCTTGATGACAAACTCTGTCAATTCATCATTGCTAGACACAGTGATTGTTCCCCCGTGTCGCTCCAACGACTTCTTAGAACTTGCAAGACCGATTCCGGTTCCGCCTCTCTCTCTTCTAGAGGTGAAGCCGAATGAGAAAATTTTAGATAAATCATCAGATGAAATAGGGGCACCGTTGTTTGAAATGGACAACGTGAGCTCCTTTTTCTTATATGTTCCAAATACGCCAACCTTTTTATCTTTCACAATTGGCGTCTCTAAGACGGCATGAAAGGCATTGTCAATGATGTTGCCGGTTGCAATGACCATATCAGTGATTTTATCCAACTTGAGGTCGAGATTGTTCATATCCGAGAAATGATATTCCATCTCTATCCCTTTCTCATTTGCTTCGGCTAATTTTGACTGTAACAGCCCTGCAAATGCGGGAATGCTCAAGTTCACCAATTCGTTCGTTGGCTCTTCAAGATTCGTAAGGGTATCGACATATCGTCCCGCTTCTTCATAAGCCTCGATTTTAAGAAGACCAGAGATGGTGTATAGATGATGGTTGGCATCATGCCTCTGTTCTCTAACCCGTTTGAATAAGGACTGAATCTGTTCAGTGTAAATCTCTTGTACATTAAAAATGGTTCGTTCTCTCTTGGTAATTATTAATATCAAGACATATACCATGGTGAAGGCAATCATAAATACGATGACAGATGCGATGAATTGTCTGATAACCCGTTCATGCAGTTCATCTTGAATAAGTTCATAATCCGTGGCAACCACAATGACTAGTTCATCTTGTAGATTGTCCCCGTTTTTGAAGGGCACCGGTTGATAGAATTTAAGCAGGGTCTTGTTTCCATCATCAATTGTTCGACGTACAGGATGGTTCTCCTGAATGGCGACCTCGACTGCATTTTTATCGGCTTTTGATTGGTATTCATAATCACCATAAACCTTCAACTTGTCTGAGAGCCATACGATACCCGTGTCACGTGTTGTCTTCTCACCGTTAATTAATGCGTTTGAATTAATTACGGACACGTCTAGAATAAAGTCTCGTTCTTCTTCTGCATCTCGTATTAATTCATTTACGCCAACCTCATCTTTGTACCGGCTCATCGTACCATCATCCATGAATGGATTGATTAGGTAATCTGTTGTCCCATCATTATAATATCCCCACTTGCTAACCATTTTGGGATTTGCTGAGCTTGTATCGATAGGTCCTGCCCAGAAATTCTCCAATGACTGCCCAAAGCCCGGTATTAGCTCTACATTATGGTTCGTCAACAACTGTTTAAACATGTTGTACCACATTCCATCTGCCCAAGCACGGGTCTTTAATCCGATTTGCTCCGGCATGTTGGATTTTACTCCAATCACATCATTATCTTTTTCTATGAACAGGGCAATACCTTGAAGACCCAATTTTTCTGTCAACTCAACCAAGTCTTCATTCTTTACATCTTCAATATTCGGAGGTAAAGCGTTCTGGATAGCGATAGACGCAGTCCGTAACTCCTTCGCCATAAACTCATTGAAGTAATTTTCACTTTTCTTTGTCGATTCAATGGAATTCACCATGTTGTCAACTACGACATTAACCTTTTCAGCCTGATTGTTAATCAATGTCTCCCGTGTGTTTACAAAGTACAGCAAATTGATAACCAATAGAGAAGCGATTAAAACCAGAACGAAAGACAATCGGATGACTCTCATTTAAACACACTCTCTTTACCTTAAAGTACTAATAAGTTTATCAAAACAACCCCATCGCCTTTGCTCGTTGCGCAAGCTCGATAGTGGTCAATTTTCGCAATCGCCATTTCCATCCAAGGCATCTCTTCGCAATTCCTTGTCGATGATTTTGGACGGATTGTCTTTCAAGCTTCAACGCATCTGCCACTTCATCAATTGAATAGCCTCGATAGAACAGTTCTAGAATCTTTAACTGTTGCTTGGTCAGCTTTTGCATGGTAGATTTCAAGGTTTCTTGATAATCCTGAAGAATAAATCCGACGACCGAGCCATCGATTTGATTGGTGTCATTCATGGCGTCAAAAATGGCAGGTTTGAGCTTGTCGGGTTTTGATTTCAATAGATAGTTCACAGCCACACCGAGACCGATGGTGCTTCGTACAGTATCCTCATTTAAGATTCCGCTCAACATGATGATTTTTGTATCTGGAATTGCCGTAGAGAGGTGTATTGCCGCATCGATGCCATGTTGGTCATCCTTCGGCGTCAAATTAATATCCATCAAAATGAGGTCTGGTTTGAGCTCGGTCGCAATGGTGATGGCATCTTCCTTGTTGTGAGCATGTCCAATCACCTCGATTTCACCATCGCTCTCAACGAAAGAACGATGAACCTTCAAAGCCATCGGGTCATCTTCAACGATGAACACCCGGTAGGGCGACACTTGTGTTGTATCCATGAATTAGATTCACCTCCACTGATTCTTAGTTTTTCCCCAACATATTTCATGATAGGGAATTAAGAACTTGGGTCAATGCGTTAATCAGGGCTATGAATAGGAGAAAATGACTGTAAAACAGGGATTATACCTATCATATTTTAAATCTGCCATGTCACCAAAATAATCAAATGTCAAAACAGATTAAAACCAAGTGAAATAGCTTGATGAAGCCATTGGAACGATGAAAACTAGTTTTTTCGGAAGTCAATTTTAAAATCAGGGTAAAATTAAGTAATTAGTCGATTTTTCTACTATAGTCAATTAAAAAATCATACTTACCTATATAGGTGCATACGATATATGGTCTAGAAACATTGGAGTAGCAACGCTACCATATATTTGAGGAGGAAGGTCACGATGAATACTTATTGGAATGGACAAGGGAACTTTCAAGCTGAATTAAATGTTATCAATGAGAAAATGGTTGATTGGGGGATGACGACTAACCCTCTTATGAATTTATTTATCACCTGCAACAAGGTTTACTATGACGTTTACAATAATGGTGGATTCAACCTTGATGATATGATGCATTCGATTGAGGAATACATCAAACCATACGCAAGCGAATTCACCAAGCTAAGATTCGATGTTCAGCCAAAGACGCTCATTCGAAATCTTAAGAACGAGATGAAGCTAGAAAAGTTTTTCGATGACATGATTCTCTATGTCAAAGACAAAGACCTTTCATTTAAAGTCTACACGCTCTATTATGACTATCGGAAGGAGTTGCTTTCTGAAACCGAACAACCTGGATTCTTCAACATCACATTTGGTTTGGTTGAAGAGTGCGAGGATTGGAAGAAGCACCGATTGGAAAGAATGGGCTATAAAATGATTTGATGATGTGAGATACCTTGAAATGAGGTATCTTTTTTATGTTCCACGTTCGTAAGATTGCCTTGTACATAAAAAAAAGAAACACTCAAATAAATGAGTGTCTCAGATAAAATCAGCACGGACATAGTAGCTTTCTGCGTCATTCGGTATAGAATCGAGGTCTAGCCAAGCGAGCTCAAAAACATCTTCTTCTACTAAACTCGAAAACACACCACCAAATGTTCTACGTACATCTTTTTCAAATGCCAAAACTACATAGTCAGGATAAACAATAGTTTCAGGATTTTTCTTTACCTCTTCGACACTGATTCCGATGTAAATCATTAGTGTGCCTAGAGAGGTGACACTTCCACAGACGTTGGGTTTCTTGTCAAAAACGACTCCTGGAATTTCACGTCGGAATTCATCAATCATTTTCTGATGGTCATTAAAATATTCCCTTGAAAAGAGATGACCAAAAAAAGAAAGCAAGAATTTTTCGTCATTTGGTGTGACGAATCGCTTCTGAATATATCCATGTTCCGTTACGAGATGTTCTTTCATCGTTTCTAACAACGCATAGACATTGTTCCCCCATTCTTCAGAATATTTCTGCGCTTCCAAACCGTACTTAAATCCTGTCGCCTGACAATCCGGACAGTCTCCGACACCATAATGGTAGTATTCACATCCGCTTCCTTGGCAGTATGTACACTCATCCAAGAAGTCGTGTGGCATACCGTCCTTCACCAATCTTATTTCCTGCTCATTCAGTGCTCGGTCAACGACATCACTCATTGGTCACACCATCCTTTCTAGTTATTCGTAATGATGAATCTGTATTTGATTCGGAGAGATTACTGTTCCTGAAGCAGATTCCCATTCTACTGTCGTGATTAAGGGGAAAGAATCTGGAAGAGTCACCTCCAAGACCGCAAGGCGTTCATAGATGTCTTCAAATTCCTCTCCCAACCAATTTGCTAGAGCCGTCTCGCAATCCTCAAGTGAATTGAATAGGAAAACCAAAGGCATGGATTCGCATTGCGCCGAACGCTCCCCAATGGTAGGCATCAGCTCTTTTTCAAAGATGGATTCCAAATTGGACTCTGGTGTCACGTGGTAGAACATTTGATATTCCGTCACTCATATCATCCTTTCTATTCATCTTGTACATACTTGTACGCCATATATGGTTATGATTCATTCTATGCAGGGGATGGGAGGCTTAAAAAAAGAACCTCTAAAGAGGTTCTCGCTTATAGCAAGGTTGCATAGTGTACCATCACACCTGTTACTGCTTTCTCTTTCTTGTAAATCTGGTACTCTCCAAACATCTCTCGAATGGCTTCTTCACTAGGAAGAAATGCGGCGAAATTATCACCTAAATGAATGCAAAACTGACCTTTAATACCAAACCCAGGAGTCGGGGGCATGATTTTCAGTTCACGTTCGATTTCAGTGCCTCGTTTTTTCATCTGAATCCGTTCTCGGAGTAAGAAGGCTGTCACCTTGTCACGTAGACAGCCGGTATCTGCTGAGACAATCGTATATCCACTACTTCCAAATCCGAATGAATTCAAGACTTTTGAATCTTTGTCATATACCGTGATTTGGTGATTCGCTCCTTTTGTCATCTTGATGTATTTTTCATGACCGCTGAACCCTTGATGACTCATTCGGTCGATTGCATCTTCAAATACGACTTCCATTAAAGCTAATTCCTCTGTGTTCTTGACCAGTTTCAGTTCCATAGTTGTTCCCCATTTCATAGTTTTATAAGAAATACCTTGTCGTCATCTTGTTCGAGCTCTATTCTCCCAACAATGAACGGTCAAAGGTAAATGTGAATGTGTCATCCACCACATCCGTTTCATAGTTTTCACCGAAGACCTTCTTGAGCAAGCCATTCACGGCATCACCAGTGAACGTAGCATCTGGTGTATCCATCCCGGGCTCATCATGAAAGTAGATGTGAAGTGTAGAACCGTCATCGCTGAGCATCCCTGAATACACATTGTGAAGATTCTTCACGTCTAATGTGGACTTAATATATGCAATAAAGGTATCTGACTCTCCTTCGAGAGTGAATTTACCCTTGATTTTATTGAAGGCATCTTCTACAAGCTCACTTGATACGTACTCTTCCTCAATCCCAAGGATGGTAGACAAGAAATAACGAATGTCACTTCGACCGATGCTATAAGCCCCTTCGTTCACTTTTGCTGTCTCTAGCTCCTCATTGAGATTTTCAATCTCTTGCTCTAGAAGTTCAGCATATGAACGTAGTTCGTCTACATGCATCTGTTTTAAATCCTGTTTCAAAGTCATCATGTGATATCCTCCTGAAATGGTAGCAGTTTTGCTATCCTTATTTTTTTATTCCATTTATTCTACGTTTTAATGATTTCCTTCATAACTGTATTGAATCTACAATTCTCGAATAGGATGTAAAAAGAAGAGAAAACAGTAGAATCGATATGATTGAGGAGTGAAAAGGATGCAAGAACCATTTGTAAGTCATGTTTTAGAAGAGATGGATGCAGGATATGAAGGGTTGCTCTGTTCGCCTGAGCACATCGGAAGAGTGTTCAACTACATGGAGTCGAAAGGTCTCGTCTCTCATTTCGAAGAGAAACAGAGTTCCTCGGAGTCTGTTGGCATTCTAAAGAACTTGTGGGTGGAAGAGGAAGAACGAGGAAGTGGAGTCGGGACGTCTCTCCTCGATGAATTTATCGACTTGGCTGTCGAACGGGAGATGGATGTCATCTATCTCGTAGCCGATACGTTAGAATCAAATGACTTTGACCTCGTCTCGTGGTATGAGGAAAAGGGCTTTGAGCGGATAACCAATGGTGATTGTCCTCTGATGCGCTTGTGCTTTGATGAAGAGTACTAATGCGACTTTTATTTTTTGACTATTCTATAAAAATATTTTATACTATTTCAATATAAAGGCGTGTAGATATGGAGGAGATAGAATGGCAAGAGTTTTAGTGGTCGATGATGCCGCATTCATGAGAATGATGTTACGAGGTATCTTTGAGAAGGAAGGACATGAGGTTGTGGGTGAAGGAGTGAATGGTGCTGACGGAATTGAAAAGTATGATGGGCTTCTTCCCGACCTCGTCACTATGGACATCACAATGCCTGAAATGGATGGCATTCGAGCAGTTGAAGAGATTGTCCGACGTCATCCTGAAGCAAAGGTCATCATGTGCTCAGCAATGGGACAGCAAGCCATGGTAATCGACTCAATCCGAGCCGGAGCCAAAGACTTCCTGGTTAAACCATTTAATGCGGAAAAAGTGATGGAGACAGTAGGTAAATATATCTGAACAAGGAGTGATTGACCATGGAAAAAGAGTTGGATTGGAATCATGAACCCGGGGACATCCTGGTCACAGATGACGGAGACTTACTTGTGGTTTCAACAGAAGGATTCGAAAAACACTTCCTGCAAGGCACTCATTTTCTTTTGGTGAGAGTAGGAACTGGAGAAATCGAGGCATGTATTAACAGAGATGAATCACAGGAATTGTGGCGATATTATGTCATTCGAGACATCAAAAAGAATAAGAAATGACTCGAACCACTAAAAACAGGGTCTAGTGACCCTGTTTTGTTATTATCTACGGATTTGCGCATAGCATAAAATGAAGAACGGAAGGATGTTGAGAAGATTGAAGACTATTTTTTGGCTGTTATATATAGAGGCTTGTTTTATTGTAGGGGTATTTATTGCGGATTATCTGCAACCTACGAAAGAAATCATCAACCTCTATTGAATCCTTTCCAGTTCAAATATAAAGAAGAGGTGGTCATTTAGATGAAAAACCCAATACTAAAACAAGATTTAACCGCAGAGTCCAGTAACCGTGTCGTATCGAGGAAGGGTGTCTATTCCAAGACATTCGTCATGCTTTCCCTTGTGATTATGTCGTCTCTAGTGAGTGTTCTTTTATTCGCAGGGGATTTGGAGGCGAACCGAGGGGCGATGATGACGACGTTCTGGGTGGCAATTGCGATTGCACTCATCAGCTCACTGGTCATCATATTCAAGCCGCTCCATGCAAGAGCATATGGCGCATTGTATGCCATTTCAGAGGGTGTATTGCTTGGTATTTTGTCTATCCTCACGTTGAAACTGTCCGGTGGGCACGTTGTGTTGATAGCTATCGTAGCGACCTTCGCCATCGCCATTGCAACGTTCACTTTCTTTGCTTCGGGTGTGGTGAAAATGAAGCGTGGGGGTAAATTTTACAATGTGATTGCCATTATGATGACGGGAAGCTTTCTATTTTACTTAATCCTTCTAGTAGGTACGTTGTTCGGTATGAATACGAGTTTCCTATACGATGGTTCGCCTTTGGCTATCGGGCTTAGCGTGTTGATGCTCATTTTTGCAAGCCTAAGCTTTTTCAATGATTATATGTTAATCGAGGATTATATCGAAAAAGGGGCAGGGGAGGAGTACGAATGGTTCCTAGCAGTCGGACTTGTAATGACGATTGTATGGGTCTACATTGAGGCTTTGAGACTGGTACGAAACTTAATGCCGTAAAGAACAAGGAGCGCCAAATTGGTGCTCTTTTTTTAGGGGTAGACCTCCATAATTTTGACTATAGTCTAAAAAATAAATGATAATATGCATATAAACGAACGAAAAGGGGCTTGATATTTATGATTATCAACAACAACATTTCAGGACTTAATGCATACAATCAAATGAATCGGAACAATACACTCATGCAAAAATCGATGGAGCGCCTTTCTTCAGGTCTTCGTATCAATAGTGCGGCAGATGACGCCGCAGGTCTCGCTATCTCTGAGAAGATGCGTGCTCAAATCCGTGGTCTGAACCAAGCTCAATCCAATGTTCAGGATGGTATCTCTCTTATCCAGACGGCTGAAGGTGGTTTCAAAACGGGACAGGAAGTGCTTAAGCGTATCAATGAATTGGCGGTCAAGGCTTCATCTGAAACGATGGGGGATGATGAATTAGAAACGATTGGAATTGAAATCAACGAACTATTGGAAGAGCTTGATACGACAGCTAGTAAGACGAGCTTCAATGGGAAAAAGTTACTCGATGGCACAGCGAATCTCAATATCTCAGTCGGTGCCAACGGGGAAGCGCTGAACGTCAATATCGGCTCGATGAGCACATCTGTCTTGGGTGATTCGACGAATAAGCTTGATTCGTTCAAAACCGGCGGTACGAACCAAGTGGTTGACAGAACAACAGCATTGGCACTAATCGGTGCTTCTGAAGAGGCTCTGAAGACACTCTCGACAGAACGGGCGACATTGGGTGCGAAAGAAAACCGGATGGAGTTTACATTGGAAAATCTAAAATCGACCTCTAAAAATTTAACGGAAGCTGAATCACGTATTCGTGACGTTGATGTTGCAAAGGAGATGATGGAGATGACGAAGCATCAAATTCTATCTCAAGCATCTTCTTCAATGCTTGCCCAGTCCATGCAGTCTCAACAACTAGTCTTACAACTTCTACGCTAATAGAAGTTCCCTTCGACATTCGAGGGGGACTTTTTCTGTTCGCTGTGTAGAACAGGGGTAGAGCTTATATATTTTGACTATTGTCAATATATAATTGTATTTTAAAAGAAAAAGTAAGGGAGTGGTATATCTATGAACATCAATCAGAACATCGCACTTTTGCAAGCGTACAACCAATATTCAACCTATTCGCAACGAGCAAGTCAATCGATGGAGAGACTCGCCACAGGGTCACGGATTAACAGAGCTTCTGACGACGCCTCCGGCTTGATGCAGTCAGAAAACCTTCGTATCGAAATTCGAGGAGCAGAGCAGGCTCGTAAAAACATCGGAGACGCCAAATCGCTCATCGATGTTGCCGATGGTGCCATGGCTTCACAGACCAAGTTGTTGGAGCGGGTGCATGAACTTGCCCTAAAAGCATCGAATGAGATTCTCGGGGATGAAGAAATGAAAGCCATCCAAGAAGAAGTGGACGACCTTCTTGAAGAAGTGGGTGACATTGCGAATGAAACGACCTACAACGGAAAGAAAGTGCTGAATGGTGAAGCAGATTTTGACATTACCGTAGGTGCACATGGGGAAAAAATCAATATTGATATCCGTGACATGGATACGAACTATCTAGGATATACGGCGACCACGCTCAACAAGTTCGAATGGGGTGGTGGGATGGAGCTGACGGTCAATAAGGATAACGCAAGTGTTCTCGCAGGGAACGTCGATAAAGCGATTCGTCAAATCACCGCAGAACGAGCGAATCTCGGTGCGACTCGAAACCGCTTGGATTTCCGCTCGGAAGCTCTCCTTGACCGCTCCACGCATCTTTCAAAATCTGATGCACGCATTCGTGACGTCGATGTGGCGAAAGAAACGTTAGAGATGACAAAAAATCAGATGCTCATGGATGCTTCCATGTCGATGATGTCTCAAGGCATGTTGAACAATCAACAAGTCTTGAGATTACTTCAATGATAGGAGGTGTCTGACTATGGACTATTCTGTCTTGAAGACAATCAATAATAATTATCAAACGCATTTTCAGCTTGCCTCTAAATCCTTGGAAAGAATCTCATCTGGTAAAAATATCAATCGTGCCTCTGACAATCCTTCGGGGTTGGTGCAAAGTGATTTACTAAGCTTGTCCATCCGTGGGAATCATCAAGCTCAACAAAATGTTTCGAGCGCCATCTCGTTGTTAAATTATGCGGACAGTGTGGCTGAGAAAGGCTCCGGCATGTTGGCTCGTTTAGAAGAACTTGCTTTGAAAGCATCAAATGAGACAATCTCACAAGAATCCTTTGAAGCCATTCGTATTGAAGTAGATGAACTGATTGATGAATTCCATCAGGTCACGAACAAGGCGACATACGGTGGAAAGGGAATCTTCGATGCGAGTGGCGGGTTCGTCATCTCGATTGACGATAAGGGTTCACCTTTCCATATCGATTTCGGATATCTAGGGACAGATGGTCTCGGAGGGAACGATAGGAACGGTGTCTATAAGACGATGGATGATTTCAGAAAAGATGGGGCTGTCGGCTTGAATACATCAGGGGATGCCCAAGATTTTTTGTTGGTGTTGCAAAATGTATCCAAGATGGTATTGCGAGAACGTTCATCCATCGGTGCAGTGACGAATCGCCTAGTGTTCAAACAAGAACATCTGAAAGATGCCGGACTAAACTTAGAGAAAAGACTCTCTAAGATTATGGATGTGGATGTAGCCAAGGAGACATTAGAAATGACGAAACACCAGATGCTCATGGATGCTTCCATGTCGATGATGTCACACGGCATGTTAAACAATCAGCAGGTCTTAGCACTTCTCAAATAACTAGAATATTCAGCTCTTTGAGGACATAGAATGTCTTAAGTTTTAACTATATCTGGTGTACGATTTGTCGGTCGTACCTTGTGTAGTGTCCATGTTCTCTTGCGGAGAGAGGCTTGTCACCTTTCTCTCGGCGAACATTCTATTCTCCTGTATTCCTTGTGAATACAGGTTTTTTTCTTTTCTACGGGATTTGAATATGTATATAAAAAGCTCGAACCGACGAACGGTTCAAGCTCCTTTATACGAAAGCCAAAGGTTTTCGTTTCTTTCGCTTTTCTTCAACATATCGTGTAACCTCTGCACTACGATTGTACTTTCGGTGAAGGTCACGAACGGTGACAGACAACATTTTTGAAACGTCTTTGCGACGTTCTTCGTCGAGTCCAGGTAAACGGTTGAAAAGGTGTTCAGCCGCTCTTGCACGTGACCAGAAATCGTAAGGGTCTACAACTTGTTTCGCAACGGTAAGCGCAAGTTCCGCTGTTTTCTTGCGGTATTCAGTTCCACCATCAGATAGATAATTGAACAGCCCAGTTAATTCCCTTACATACTCATCATGCAACACTGGTTTTACCATTCCAATCGCCTCCTTTCCCTACGTAATAGTATCTGTTCTCTTATTATATACCCCGTTCTTCAAAAAAGTGAAGCAATTCGTGTACATTATATGCCGTATCCTCAGGATTTAGCATATATGGCTTGTACTCTTCAACCATATCTAATAGCGTTTCCTTGTCACACTGATTCAAGATATTCGTATTTTTCAAGTCTAGGAAATCCTTTTCCCGCTTGCTAAAGAGTTTCGTGCAAGCAAGTATTTCGATAGATGGGACGTATACCTTAAGAGCATCCAAATCAAGGTCAAGCTCGAAGATGGTCTCACCAGGGATATAATCCTCTCTAGGAGGCAGTTCGCTGACACCTCCAACGATATCAAAACCTCCATCTCTTAACTGAGAGATGGCTTCATTCACATCTGTCGCTCTAATAATATTCACATCAATATCCTGCGTCGGTCTGAACTGAACATTCTGCATCTCCATATAGAGAAGGATGCCTGAACCTCCCAAAATAACCAACTCACTGACGACCCCGTTCCTTTTGCAATGAAAGTCTAATTCCGTCAACTTATCCAAAATCTCATCGGAATTATGAAAATAATCGTTTGAATACACAAAAACACTCCTTTAAATAAAGTAATATTCGTTGGAATCCCTATGATATAGATTATCTTATCCTATTCCTCAAAGCAGAAGAACATAAGGGGTAGGCAACAAAAAAGAGGGGGAGATTAGACTCCACCTCCATATTTGAAGTCACGCATTGACCTCGCCACACGTTCAGCATCCGGGTCGGCATAAAACTTCCTTGTTGTCTCTGCAGACGAATGTCCAAGCACTTGAGCGGTCAAATACATGTCCTGGAACTGGTTGTAGTGGTTCGTTCCAAACGTGCGACGGAATACGTGGGGAGTGATTTTGATATCAATCCCGCTACGAATCTGATATTTCTCTAACAATTGACGAACCGTCTTGTCATGAATACGCTTCTTTTGCAAGGAGAGGAACAAGGCATCCTGATGACGTTTGTCAGGTAACGCCATCAACCCCCTACGAAATTGGATATACTGACCCAACTCTTCAGCGACATGGTCGGGGAGGGGGATAACCTCTTCATCACCGCCTTTTCTGACAACGACCAGGTAGTTCATTTCACTGCCCAAATGAACATCCTGTATGTCTAGCTGTACGCACTCACTGATGCGTATCCCTGTGAACGCAAGAACGAGAACGATGATACTGTCACGATATTTAACCTTTTCATGGAACGCCTTCTCCATTGATGTCGTCGCATTGATATCTTCTTTGATGACAGAGAAGAATCGTTCGATTTGCTCAGGGGAGAGACGGTTCTTAATCTTGGCTTTTTTATTGACCTTGATGTCTAAATGCTTCGAAGGGTCAATAGGGATGAGCTTTCTCCGCTCCAAATCCGAAAGAAATCTGTGAAGGGTAGCCAATTTTCTTGAACGTCCGGCATCGCTATTATGATAGCGTTTGGTTAATGTCTTGCCCGTAGAGGACTGATACTGCTTGTCATAGGACTTCAAATATTGCAAAAAATCTAGCACATCTCTCTCCGTCACAGTTCCCAATTGCTCAAGGGTGATGGAAGCGGGGGAGGTAGAACGAAAACGGTCATGTTGATGAAGAAATTCCATGAATAACTGCAAATCCTTGCTATATTCAAAAAGTGTTTGAACTTCTTTGACGTTTTCCAACCGGTAAATATAATCGGCTACAAATTCGGGTAGCCCCATCAGGCGTTTCCGAATCTTCTCTTCTAAAGAATGTGCCATGAAGTCTTTCAATATCTTTCACCACTCATTTTCAATTCATTTTTCCTATTTATGTCAAAAATGACGTTTTTCGGAATAGTTATATCAATATAAATAATCAGGAGTTCCTTAACATGGTCTGTAAGGTCGATTCACCTTGACCATTCATTCCGCCACGTGCATAAGAGGGGTGCTCGGGATAGTCTTTCATGAGTTTATTGAAGATTTTACGCCCCTGTACCGGTGTCGTTTCAGTGCCAATGTAGAAGGCAAAAGGTGCAACTTTGCCGAAGGTTCGATACTCGGTGTTGTTGGCTGACTCATACTTCTTGTGAATCGATACGAACAATTCACGCATCTCATCCATGGATGCTTCTGGGTTGTTTTTCTTTAACTCTGCCGCTTGCAACAAGTAAGCATTCTCAACAAGCGTGACGCCCGGGTCAATCACATGTTTGTCATTCCATACCAACCAACAATGATGAACCGGTAAACCATAAGTGATGACCCATCCTGTATAGATTTTGAAGTTCTTCAAACCCGCTTTTTTGAGCGCTTCAGAATACTGTTCGATGTTTGAATAACAGAATCCGACCTTGAATTCGAGACTGTCGTATATTCGGGCTAACTTCGTATTCGCTCCTAATGTATCCGTATCCGCATAGCTAAAATAACGCAACGAGGGCTTGTTTAACACCGGAAAGAGGTCACTCGGAATCTTATACTCTGTATCATCCCATGTCATCAATGCATGGTTTTTGCGTAGCTTCACGAAAGGCATATTCTCCTTTAAAAAGTCAGCAGTTTTTTTCATTCTTTTTCTCCTCTGCGTCTAGGTCGTCTAAGACGTGTTGACAGATTGCATCAAATTCTTCATCTTCAAAGACTCTCTTATCATAAACGACTTCTTGTCTATATTTGCCGAGCATCCGCAAGAAATCTAGGTTCGGGTCATTATCACATAGTCGAATCATCGTCTTGATTTCAGCAACAGCCATGCTCTCAAACGCCAGTTTTTCACTCATCTTTACACTCTCCGTTTTCCCGCAGGTCATCTATCATTGCTTCATTGCCGGTCAATTTCAATAATTCATCTTCGACTCGATTTTTCAACTCTGTCACCAGTGAAAAGTCAATTTGGCTCATCCCTTGTTTTATGTAGCTTGGTATGAATTCGCATTCTTCTACCAATTCTTGAGCATGCTCTAGACTCCCGCATGCAGAATCTAAATGCTCCCATAGATTCATTAAATACCTTTCAGATATGCCCATGTCTCCCATGTCGTTAGCCCCGTTTCATTGTGTTCTTCACCAAACTCCCAATAATAGTATATCACCCCTCTCAGAAACTGGTCAAACTATTCCGAAAAGTAACGTTTTCTAAATAAATATAATTTCATTTTTTTCAGACATCATCTCTACCCTTTTAAGTTTTTTTATGATAAATGACTTTTAATTACTGGAGAAATTTCGATACTGATAAAATTTGTACTAGAGTCATCTGAATCAAAAACAAAAAGACCATTAACGGTCTCTTCGTTCTCGTATATATACATATACAGTTATAAGAAACAGAAACATTATCCAGAAGAAGAGCCATATAATGACCGCTCCGACTATTTGGAGAATCGAAATCCCACTAATCCAAACTGCTACTATCATCATCACAAGATAAAACAATATCCACATAAGATGAGTTTCCCTCTTGATTGTTGGCGGAGTTGAAGGTAGACAACTCAGCCCGATAACCCTTCTATGAATCCGATTGGATGCAACAATAAATACAATGCTAACTAAAATCATTTTTAACACGCTATCCCCTCCTTTTTTTGTCTCAATTATTCTACAGAAAGGAAATACTGATTATTACATGAGGTTGTTTTAAACACGGTTCGTCAACTTGTCTCTATATTCGTTTGTTCACAGAAAAAAGACCCCCTCAGAGGTCTCTTTCTACTTTCCTGCATATACGCTGTTTTTCTCTAACAGTTCCACAACATCCGCAAACGACTTCTTCTTCGTCACAAAGTCTACAACGAGGTCTGCGGCTACATCTGTAGGCAGGACGCACTTCTGGTCGTTGATATATAAGAAATACATCACACAGCCCAGAGCCGTTCGCTTATTGCCATTAAAGAACACGTGGTTCTTTGCAATCGACTCGAACAATGCCGTTGCCTTTGTAAAGATATCAGGATACAGCTCATCTCCGAACATCGTCTGGAACGGTCTTTCGATAGCACTGTTCAAGAGTCCCTGTTCTTTCACTCCCGCCATTTCACCTGGTGAATAGTCTTCAATCATTCGACGATTGATGGCAGTGGCTAGGTTCATAGAAAGTTTCTTCATCGTTCCACTAACTCCTTGAATGCATCTTCGTAAAGCTCTTTAATCATGTTCCATGCTTCATTGTCCAATTCTTCTTGAACTTCAATATTATCTGTGTTCATAAAATCTCACTCCTGCTTTTTATTTTCACGGTCCATCTCGAAAATCTTGAACAAATCGTTTTTATCCTCACCAATCTCATAAGATGCGACCAATTCTTCTGGCGTCAATGTCTGTTCGACTTTTGGGATAGTCATACCATGCGTGAAGTATAATTTGAATTCGTCCGAATTCTTCATCTGGATATAGGTCTTCGTCACGATTTCCTCATTTTCTTCCGTGACGACAATCTTCACTTTCACTCCATTACTCAGGATGAAGGTCTCTCCAGGAGTCTTGTGTCCGCTCAGTAAATCCTCGTAATCATCGTAAGACATCATGACGGCGACCGGTTCATTGTTTTTGACAATGATTTTTGTAGCCTTCTTTTCGATAAGGTTTGAGACCTCTTTTTTAAACTCGCTCAAGCTAATCATGACGTCTCTCAATTTAGGAAATCTCATTATCCCAACTCCTCACTTTGTTCTATATACTTATCATACAAAGAACAAGATAAAAAGTAAAATAAATTTATCACTAAATTTGAGTCTAAATTTATAACTATATTTAAAATCATTTAAGTGGAAGACAATAAGTCGCTACCCGCTCACCGTTTTTGATGATAGCTAGAGCCAAACCTTTTCGATGACAGTCTCATCATAGATAACGACTTCTTTCGCATGGCTCATGGGTGCAGAAATGATGATTCCCGTATATCCATCATGCATATAGCGTAAGCGGATTGATTCCCCGACAACATCATTCACCTTTTCTGTTGGTGTACCACTCTCATACGCCTCACGACAGCGATTCATGTAATCCGGATACCATTCATCCCACATCACCAATCGTTCCGGATTGACCTGAACACTCACAATGGCATTCCCGTAGCATTTGGCTCGCTTCTTTGTCGTTGCCAGATAGATACCTGCTCCGAGATGGTTCCCGTTCTCCCCTTGATATTCAGAAGAAAACCCTATCCTTTCGATGTTCTCCGATTTTTCCTTTGTCGTGCCATGATACAAAATCATCATGTATCCCTCCTGTATCGTATAGAGATTATCCCTTCTTTTGTTTGAGATGCTCTATCCTATGCAACAGGAGACTTAAATAAAAAAGACGACCCGTTGAGGGTCATCCTTCTGCTCCGATATGTTTGTCAGTATGAACGACATCGCTTAATCCCTTCTCATTCACCCACTCAATGACCTGGTCATACCACAGGTTCTCAGCACAAGCCTTTTGACAACAGCTTCCTTCGACACTTTGCTTGTCGTCCAAGCGTGCGTGCAATACGAAGAATGATGAATCCTTCTCCCCTTCTTTGATAGTCCCACACCAATCACATTCGATTCGTTGATATTCTCGAAGTTTTTTCTCCGTATATCTCGGTTTTGGAAGGATGAGTTTCTCATCAACCAATTCCGACATCTCAAATAATTCATGAGTGGACAAAGGTGTCATCTTGTTTTGACGTGTTATCCATTCATCCACGCCCGGAGTGTCATAAAACAATTTACCAAGCTCCATCATCTCGTAGAATTCGGCTCTCGTCCGTATCTGACCGTTGTTGTCCTCGAACATCAGTCCAGTCTTTTCTCCTACCTCGATATACGATGGCATTTGACGCTGATGCCATTTCTCAGGGTCTCGTTTTTTGATAGTCATGATATCCCCTCCCCATACTAGAATATCGAAGTATTCCTAGAAAAGATATAAGCAAGGTCATCAAAAAGAGACCCCATTGAGGTCTCTTTTTATCGAGCGCATTCACGTTGTTCTCTCCATTCTATCTCGATATCGTTCAGATAGTAGAGCGTGCATACAGCCTGTCGCTCAATCTTCTGCAGACATTGACGAATCTCATGAATCTTCATCCACCTGAAGTGTTTACCGTCAAAAACATCTATGTGATAGAGTGCTTTTTCCAAAAGAACAAAGTCATTCATCCTCTCCACAATGCGTTCGATGTCATTCTCGACTTCTCGAAACTGTTCAGCAAGATGAAGGTAGGACTGCTTGCGTTCTCCCAAATTCCATTTAGCTCTCCGCTCCGCCCAACGTGCACCTTTCTCGCATAACTTTTTGACCTCATGAATATGCATATGCATGCTCCCCTTTAATAAAGTGATGTGTCACTGCCAACTCTTTGTTCATGCTCTATTTTATTCAGGCAATCCTCATTCATTCATCAGACAAGATAAAAACCCACAATCAGTCGCTGTGGGTTTTGACGTATTGTTCTACAAATCGCTTGGCGAGCGTCTTGACAACAAAACGCTCCGTAATCGCATACTCATCTTCAGGACAGAGTTGTTGATTTTGTAAGAGCCGTTCTTTCACAATCAATGCGGATTCGAACGATTCCTCTGATTGATATTCTTGATAAGCTTTCACGAGCAACTCATCCGGAAATCGTTCTCTGTCTTCTCCCAGTAGTTTCATCGCTGTCCCCATCTCCTTTGTACCGAAATTCTATCTTACGTCCGACTTTCCTTGTCTCCACCCAATCTTTGTTCCATTCAGCACGTAATGTCGCCATGACCGAAGGGCGAGGGTTCGCATAATGTGTCTCGCAACAATCCAGGATTTGCTCAACGGTCGTCCATCGTCCTCGTCTGCTATATCTCAAGAATGAGCGGATGGTATCGATGGTCACGCTATAGTCCGTCTTCTTCTCGCCAGACTTCACTCCCCCTATCAGTTCATCCTGATAAGGTCGTATACAATTGCGGATGGTCAGGTGTCCGTTGTTCTTGGTCGCCGTCCGACTATATCGAGCGGGCACCATGACAGTGACCTCTTGCCCATCAACATAAAGCAATCCGATTCTATATTGTTTCAAAAGTAACTGTACTGACTTAGGCACTTGCCCTTTACGTTGTGGTACCGCAATGTACACGTATTGAGCAGATTTCAAGGCTATGAGCGCCTGGTCCATTACCTTGAAGTTCAATGATGTTTTCATCTCGACGATGAAATTGACTGTCCCATGCAACCCGAGGACATCATAATTCCCTACCTCGGCATAGACATCAGAACATCCACTACGAAGCAAGAATCGCTTCACAGGTTCATAAAGAGTGCTTTCTTTCAAGATGTTCCACCTCCCTAGAAGGAATGTATAAGTATTATATCATATTTTTTGACTATAGTCAAAATAAAGGAATAAGTAGAACCGCCTCGGTTGAATATTCATAAAATGACAGAACTACTATATCACTAGAACAAATAAACCCCACTCCGTATTGGTGGGGATTTCATTTGTAAATAAACAAGCATATTCATTGTGCACACTAGGAGGAGATAGTTTGAAAGTAAATCAAAGTAAGAGAACTAAGAAAGTCGCCTTGACGGTATTATCAGCGACGATGGTGGTAAGTCCGATGACTTCCCTCGCAAAATCTGAAAGCCTGAGCCCTTCAGAGCAGAAGAGTATGAATGCAAAGGTAAAAGGTGGATTGGAACATGTCGTGGCATTACAAGATGCACCTCTTGGTCTAGTTGCACCAAATGGAATCGTGCAGTTCTCTGTTGACCAGAATGACCATTCTTTCAAGTCAAATCGTCAGCAATTGGAGAAACAAGACTTCGCAGTCCTCTTGACTTCCGAATCTGGAGACAAGACGCTTCATCAAGCATCTTATATGGACGGTGTCGTCTCTATCGAGAAACATCAAGACTTTGACCGATATACGGCGTACTCGGCAACTGTTCTTGTGAAGAGTGATTATCAGAAGGCATTGAAAGGCAATCTTCCGGTCGTCAACTTTGATGAAGGAGTCGTATTCAAAACCGGTTCTGGTGTAGGAGAAGCATCTCAGCTCTCTGCAGAACTAGAAGATGTGCAAGTATCGGTTGAAGAAGATGCGATTCTCAAGGTTGAAGCAACAGATGATTACGGGAACCCTGCTATCGATGCAACAATCATCGTCGAAGGTAAAGGAGAAGGAAATGCCAAAGTTGCCTCGACTTTGACCGAACCCATCATTGAACAGCTTGAGGACGGGAAAGCAGAGGTGAAGATTTCAGAGCACTCTGCGAATGATGTGTCATTGACGTATCAGCTCGTAGACAACGCATTCCAAGACAGTTTCATCGAAACCGGCAGTGCTGAGGTAGAATTCACGCCAGGTAAAACAAATTCCGTTGATGTTGAACTTCCTGATAAAATCGTTGCCGGTGAAGACTACACAATCAAAGGGGAAGCTGAAGACCTCTATGGGAACAGCGTGAAAGATGGCACTTCATTCGATGTGTCAACGGATGTCGGCGTGGTATCGAATGAGAACCCTACAGTAGATGGGGAATTTATGTTTGATTATGAAGCTCCGACCAAGACCGGTACAGGTGGACTTACTATCAAGGGAGACGGATTCGAATATACGATGGGTGATGTGATTGTTGTCAACTCCGCAACACCAGAAAAGGTAGTCGTATCTCTTCCTGATACCGTCAACGCAGGAGAGAGTGTATCTGTTTCAGGCGTTGTTGAAGACGCATATGGAAACCCTGTTCCGAACGCCAAGGTTGAGGTGGATGGTGCCTTGAGCGGAACCTTCACTACCGATAAAAATGGCGCATTCAACGCCACACTCGAAGCGAACAGTTCAGGAGACGTAACTGCGACAATCGAGGGTCAACCGGTGTCCATGACGACTCCGAACGGAGATGCTCTTACAAGTGTAAGTGTCGTGACTTCTACACCAAAACAGTTGACGATGAACAAGCCTAGCACAATGGAACAAGGGAAATATTACACCGTTTCTGGTATTCTCCTCGACCAAGATGGAAAACCTGTGGCGAACCAAACAGTGACCATTTCTGGTGCATTCTCAGGCACGGTCACAACAAATGCGAATGGCAGTTACTCCGGGCAAGTACGGGCGAACTCCACCGGAATGGTATATGCACGAGTCGGAACAACGAACCTTTCAATCCAGACCCCTTCAGGTCAAGCGATTACAACGGTGACCATCAATCCACCGGCTCCGGTAGTGGGTACCGTTCCAAATAAAATCAGTTTGGGCGTTTCGGGATATTCAAGTCATTACATCCGAGGTAAAGTGACCGATTCTAGCGGGCGACCAGTTCCGAATGCGAAAGTGTTCCTACAGAAGTCGAGTTATGGTGACTACTATAGCTACGGGAACCTACAAACAGCCTACACGAATGAAAATGGTGAATATACGTTCACGTTAAGAGGAAGTTATATTCAAGTCTTCGTCATGACAGAGAATAAAGCGAAGAGTCGTATCGTATTCCTTGAAAAAGGTGTGACGGAACCGACTGAATAATGCAAACAAAAAGAGCCCTGCTTATGCATTGGGCTCTTTTTGTTTGCGTAAGGGGGTGACAGACCCCAAACATCATTTTGTTACCTTTGTAAGTTTTCAGGGCTATGAAAAATATACTAGGGAACGAGACATCATGCCAGACATTTAACCTTCCGACACAACACTGATAGTCTAACCGATAGCAACTGCCACAATCAATGGTTTTTAAAAAAAGTCTATGAATATTTTAACATTCAGCCAATAAAATGGGTTATTCAGGATTTTCGCCTGTAAATTTTAATGATATGAGAACAAAGGGGGATGTAATTATGAAACCATTTGTATTAGTGGAAGAACGGAGCGTAAACAGCAAGATTGATGATAGAGATGCTTCAACAGCTGTGAATGTGGATAAACTGACGGAAGAAGTAAAATTGGAGTTGATACGACGATTTAATGAATATGGCTTTGTCATATTTGAAATTGAGGATGAACGACAACCGGATGAACTAATCTTGGATGTGGCAGAGAAACTTCATTTGGGTGGAACATATGTGACTACGTATAATCGTGAAAAATTTGGGACGATGTTCAGGACGAACAGCCTCAACACCATCACAAGCTCGAAACAGAGCAATCATGTCGTATTCGATAACAGTAATGCACAAGGATTGCATTCCGATGCTACATTCGAACCGATTGGAGCGGTTCCCGCTACCATCCTGTATTGTGTACAAGAAGCCGAAGAAGGTGGAGATACGATACTATTTGACTCAGTGAATGCATTTCACTTGCTAAAATCATTCAATCCGCTCTGGGCGGAGGCAATGTTGCATCCGGAGTCTCTCCGTAGACGCTCTATTCTAGGGGATGGCGTCGAAGTTGTCGAACCGGCGTTCAAAGTGCTTGAGAATGGCGAGGTCATCTCTCGTTTCACTTTGGATACCAGTGCAGATTGGGAGTATGGGTTCGAGCGAGTCCCTCATCTACGAGAGGCATTCGGCTTTATGTGTGGGCTCATCCCACGTGGAAGCGGGTTCTCGACGATTTTAAAACTGAAATCGAATCAGGGAATCCTATTCGCCAATGACAAGATTGCTCATGGTCGTACTGCCTTCGTTGACAACGATGCCTCACCTCGAAAGATGGTGCGAGGTCTTTACAATGACCGACCAAGCGTGACTGCATAAGAAAAAGAGAGCGCATGCGCTCTCTTTTATATTGCGGTGGTAAGAATCAGCAAATTACCCCCTCAATTGCTGAAATGATAAAGATTCATTCCGATTCTATCGACTTTTGCGAAGTATTGTGTGATGACAGGCAACTTATCGGATGTTGTATATAAAATACAATCAGAGAAGTCTCGTTTGAGTGCGGCACATTGCTGATGCAATGTTTTCTCTCCATCCCACAGGAAACAGTTCCAAGTCAGACATAAAACCGAAACGCCGACATCACCGTCTGATGTGTTTAATTCACATGGGTAGGTGGCAACCTTGTATTCACATGTGTCTCGATTGAAGAAATCCACTTCAAACAACTCTAATCCAGAATACTTGACCTCAGAATTAATAAAAACCTCACTCTGATGTCCATTAGCGCACCCGATATCGATGACTCGTTTCCCACCAATTTTCTGAACGTGTTCCAGGATGTCTTCATAGATTGATAACCGCTCCATGACATGGAGTAAACTATCTAACTCCATCAGGTATTTATCGTCATCACGTTTCTGTCTACTGAGCTCCAGGACATCTTGCCATCTACGGTCAAGACGTGGGTAGCTTCGTGTTCCCTTTCTGTCATCCTGAAGTGATTCTATGCTGTCCTGAATCCGAATCAATCCTTTTGCACCCATCTTATTCATCCTTCCTAATCGTTTGACTTTATTCTTATTGCTCTAGTTCTCCCAACTCTTTCTTCAGCTTTGCGATTCGTTTCAAACGCTTCAGCTCCGCTTTTTCAGCATCTCGGGCGGCTTTTTCACGTCGTTTCACTTCTTCCTCTGCTTGAAGCGCTTCAAGTTTTGGTTGGAGAGAAACGAGTATTTCATTGAGACCTTCACGTTCAGCCCGCTTTGCTTTGAGCTTCAACTCTGAATGAATATCGTTCAGCTGAGAAAGTTGTTCGCATTGAACATCAAGGATATATCCATATTGTTTCACTGCGAAAATAGCATTTTCTACGTTCTCAAGGTTTGGCAAACGTTGTGCCCAACGCAGTGAGACTGGGAGTTGTTTTTCCCACTTGGAAACGAACTCGTCATACGGGACATGAATTTCTTCAATTTGAATCCCTCGTTTATCTGAACGTTTCGTCGCTTTATATGTGTCTTCGTCCACTTCGATTTCTAGCCATTGGTCAGGCTCCATCCATCGGTCATTGTGACAACGTTGCTCATGAGCAGGGTAAAATTTCGAAATAAAATAATGTTTGACCTCTCGTGTTACACATTGCATTTCTGATGCCGTCTTCAGTAATTTTGCCATAAAATCGGTCTCCTTTTTAAAGTAAATTGTGAATCCACACCTTTGATTGATACATCGTTATCTTATTCGAATGAAGAGGAGAATATGAAAAAGAAGCCAAAAGGCTTCTTTAAGCAGTCAACTCATTAGACGCATAAGGGGTCTTGATGACCGCTTGATAATCGTCTTGGTATAAGATGTCTTCACTCGATACGTTTGATAACGTAATCTTATTGACAGTCCAGTTGCATTGTTTGTTATGGATTGCATCAATCAAACATTCGATGTGCTTGTCAAACTTCCGTATCCCCTGCTCGGTGAAGTAGCATGCCGGATAAAACGCTGAACATGAATCTTTATATGCACTTTGAGGGACGAGCGGCAACTCTTTTTCGAACACGTCCATCAGCTCTTCGTTCTCGTCGTAGCTCAGTTCGATTTCTCCCAAGCCATTCATGAACCCGATGTCTTGAGGGATACCATCGAAAAATAACTCATATCGAATGTACATTTTCCTTCATCTCCATTTCAATTAATGGTCGCCCACCATCAAGGCGTCATACATCGCTGAACTACAAATTTCAACCACTTCCCGATATTCAGGGAGATGCTTCGTGATGAACGCACTTGCATCCTTCACACTATTCCCTTCATATTTGACCGGAAGATACCTCTCAATTCGCTTGATTAAAGCTTTTTGTTTATCTGTCGCCATCATCATTCACTCTCCTTTGTTTTCATTTGACTCGTAGGAAGTTGTGCTATCCATTCATCATAGGATAATGGTCGTGCACCTAACGACTCCGTATGTTCCTTGTACGAGAAGTAATGATACTTAACATCTTCACAAACGCCACACTCATATGGTGTCAATTGCTGAAATCCGATGCCGATATCTACAAATTCTGCATCCATCTTGGCGCCACAAGTCGGGCAAATCTCGATAGGTTTCATGTCGAGACCTCCTGTGTGTAACCCTTCATACGTTCATTTAGAATCCAATGTTTTGGATTCTTAGAGGTCAAGATGTTGTAGGGCACATGAATCGGGCTAAAACCATCCTCACCGGCATCCAGTTCTTCGTAGTCCGGATGACTCGCATCGACCCACTCGACATCAAACCAGGGATAATCCCCCAAGCTAGTACTCCAAGCGACACCGATTATGTCATCGTCTGCCTGCATCTTTTCATAGACGTTCGCCAATTCATTGAGGCTATGATTCTCTTTATCTGAGAATGTACGAAATGCTTGAATCAGTTCGTCAAATCCTTCCTTCATGACAATGACCCGGTCAAATGTACTCCCCAACATCCATCTCTCCGTCTTCGTAAGCCGTTGAGTATTAAATAAATCCCATATCTCTTTCAGTCCCTCAAGTGAGAAACGTGATGGTCGAAAACCCATATAAGATTCAATCTTATCGTCTGGGATTCTCGCAGGAATAGAGTGTGGGCGAAAAATCGGAAGATGGCGTTCTTCAATCTCACGCCAGATAAACGGGTGCATTCCCCATGAATTATCAACTTCCTCATACAACTTCACCGAACCATCCTGATGGATGCCATACACCTCTGTACAACTCATCCGCAACACTCCTCTAACAGATTTGTTTACCTAACTATATTGTGATATTCACACCATTTTTCCGTTTCTGTATCCTATGCTCTGGAGTAACTAAAAACAAAATGTCAAAAAGAAAAACCACAAAGAACGAATCTTCGTGGTTTCATTGTCATGTATTGCAGTCGTCCTGAAGAAAAGGTTTCGTTTTCTCATGAAGAGTAGAAAGACACTTCGGACAGAGTATCAACTGTGATTGACCACAGGCGTTACTGTCATCGAGTCCAA
Source organism: Exiguobacterium sp. s140 (assembly GCF_018617035.1). Lineage (GTDB taxonomy): Bacteria > Bacillota > Bacilli > Exiguobacteriales > Exiguobacteriaceae > Exiguobacterium > Exiguobacterium profundum. Next base: position 4,835 of record NZ_JACSJK010000003.1, on the reverse strand, counting down.
TGGTTATACGTAATAAGTCTTCATCGGCGTAACAAGAATAGCACCGTGACCATTTATCTTCATCTTTGTTCACTTTCAGCAAGATTATCGACTCCTTTCACTATCATTGTTTCGTGATTCCAAACAACTGCTCAAACGCAGGTCTGTTCTTAGGATTTCCTGGCTCATAGATGGCAAAGACCACTTTCTTGAACCACCCTTTGTATCGTTCATCCTCTAAAGCCTCTTTGAAGAGTCTTGCTACTTCTGTAGGAGAGTTTCCAAATACACCGCATCCGAATGCTCCCAAGACGATGACATCATCCCCATTCGCACGAGCAACCGCAAGCACCTTGCGAATACGTTCTTTCATCTTGTTCGAGATGACCTTTCGTTCAGAAGGGTTTGAACGCATCACGATTGAAGCGTTGACAGCCGGTGATGTAATCATTGAGACGACGTAAGGATTCTCTTCGAATTCTCCCGTATCTGCACGAAACACCGGAACATCAGGAGAATACACCATATAGTCCGAGTAATATCCCCATTTCTTCTTGTTGTGTTGATACATCTCTTTCATTTGTGCGATGGTCGGATACAAACCGGACGAACGTGCGAGACTCTCTTCTTGGGCACGTGCTCCACTCAAGAACCCTCCGCCTGGATGTTTACCTGATGCGAAATTTAGACAGACAACTTTTTCTCCTTCAGATACAAGACGTTTTGAGGCTTCCAAAGTTGTTTCATTTGTCACTTCGATGCTCGTATGCTGTCGGTTATCAACGACCGGCATTTCCGCATCCATCCGTGTGACCTCCTTCGGCGTATAGAGCTTACTTGAGACGATGGATGTCGTGAGAAGCTCCTTGATATCGTTCTCCTTCCCGCTCGGAGCGGTATACGTCCCCTTTGCTAAGATGGACAATGCTTCTTCTCCCCATTGTGCATACGTATGTCGATTCACCCTATTCACGCCCCTTGTCCTGTTTGATTGGAATCCGTCAAAATCGAAAGGTCGTAACCTGACTCGATGAATCGAATGGTCAACGGACGATTGACACAATTCCCGAGTTTGGCATAGATAATTTCCATATCCGATTTCGTGAAATTAGTTTTCAACAACCGGTTAAAGCCGTTTAGTAGTTTTGGTGCCCAATATTTGTTCAATTCATAAGCGATTGGTCGTGACAACCATTCGAACATCTTACAACGAAAATCAAACTCAGTCTTCACATCATACAGTCCGAAATACACATTGTTACGTGGCTCAATAATGAACTCATTCGAATTGTTGATGAACGATTTTGGGAAAACGTTCATTGCATAGTTGACGATGTTTTTCAGTGCATTTTCCTCTGTGAGCAAGTCTTGTTTATTCATATATTTCACTCCTATTCATTGAATCTCGATTTTCTTTTTAGAGAAAGATAGATACCATTTTGTCGCCCATTTCAATGCTTCAGCAAATGTCTCGCACGAACGTGCATCGATTAAGTCTGTGATATCCGAATTAAAGATGGACGCCGTATAAGTGATTTTCTTTAACATCCCTTTTTCAATGAGCTCGTCATTGTCACTTGATACCTCAGATTGGTCGTGGGGGACGATTTCAAGAATGTAACCTTCACTCTCCATCTGATTAAAGATAAGGCTTTGATGCTCAATGTTCATCTCAGACATGATAGACACTCCTTGTTAAGAGATTTTGATACTGTCGTCGTCTTCGTTTACACATTCGGCGAGGAATTGATAGCCATGTGCATAGGTCAAGATATCATCGACCTCAAAGATGACTACTTTTTCTTTGTTCTCGACCTTGTTTAATTCATCTAATAGTTCTTGTACTGTCATTCATACCACCCCTTTATTATCCTGATTTAATGAGAAGGAGATGTTTTTGAACATCTCCTTTTAAGCCCATCATAATGAATAGCAGTCCATACATTTCCAATCTTCGATTGATTCTTTCGATGTCAGACGTTTGTATTCCTCATAATCCACATCTTGAGCATCCAGAACCCCTTCCGTTTTCTTACCACATGACACACACGTCCCAACAACGATATCTGCATCTGTTTCTAACGGCGTTTCTTTTGCGTCGGTCTCGACCGTTAGATTCTGAAACGCATTGTTGAGGAACAGGTACTCGTCATTCGAAAAGTATGGTGTATTCCCATCTGCAGAACATTCGATGTCGTCTTTCTCAACCGCTTCTAATCCGCCTCCACATAATAGTTCTGCGAATTCCTGGATTAGCTTGAGCTCTGCCGTGTTATTCACGATGATTTTCATAAAGTCACTCCTCATTGTTTATTATTGACTTGATAGAATTATTACAATTCGACACCTAACAACATTAAGAACAAATCGGCACTTGGCAAACCCTCCACTTTTTCAAAGTGACGGACAAGCTACCTCCTGTTTTTTATAAGAGACCCAAATCCTTAAAATCTTTGAGCGTTTCAAGTAGCTCCTCAAGAGATAAGTCCGATAGACGAACCTGTTCGTATGGGATTTTTGTAATGCTGATAATGTAACTGCCGAGAATATACCGCTTATAACCGTGCTTACACTTTTTCTCCAGTCTCTCCTCCACTGCGTGCTCATATGGTGACAACACGACCTCACGAATTTCATCACTTGTACCCACTTTATAAATGACTTCATATGCATCGTTCATATGCCATCAACCTCTCTCTTCCTGCATTAATCGACGGACTGGATTGTCATCCATTCCAATCGTTTCATCTTCACGATTCCACTCTTCTAAAAAGAGCGTGCGTCCCGCTTGCTTATGCTTGAAACCCGTTCCTTCACAATCAGAACATGGATAAGGGTTTCCCATTGCAACACCATCACTGTCGATGCCGCTTCCTTCACACCATTTACACTTCTCTGTCGTAATCATCACTAGACCTCCTATTCATCCTCATCTCATCCACTTCTGTTACACTCATTTCAGGAGGGATAAGATGTTCACATTCATTGGTACCGTCATCGTCAGTATGGAAGAGCATATGTTGTATATGATTTGGCGCCCTGTACTACGAGACCATTTTCAGCCAGGGTATCTCATCGTGACCGAGAGCAAATACCCTGAACATTGCTTGGCATTCGTCGAGAGGGAAGCCGGTGGCTACTGGTTGCTCCTGTACCATGTCGAAGACTCGATGTTTGAGAACGCATTGCCTTCCATCGTCACGGATGCCACTCATCGTGGCGAGATGCTCAACCGTTATGACGGGGAAGAATGGTACGCTAACTGGATACTTTGATACTGATTAATTGACGATAATAAAACTGATGTTTGTAAAGGTGCTTAGTTTTTTCTCTTTCTTCATAAGTGGCAAGTTCTCATTAGGGAATGCAAGTTGATAATCTCGGTATAGATAATGAGCATTCTTCAATCCATCTTCCCATTGAGCCATTGATATGAACTCCCACAACCGGTATCGCTTCTCTTCCAATTCTGGTTCAGAATATTTGACGAGACTCGACATTCTTGCTGTCACCTCAGAATGCAATTGAGACACCCAATATCTTTTCTCGTCGCCCGCATCCAGTGGCTCAACTAAGAAAAAAATGCCGTGCAACCCGAGTGATTCATAATTTTCCTTGATATACGAAAAGGCATCCTCTTTTTCTAAGAAATACTTCATTTCCATTTCTCCTTCCGAATAGGCAAATATGCTCCTGTTATTAAATGACCTTTTATCCTATTCAATCGCTGTTCCGGAAATGCCGGAGAACTGGACTCGATACGCCAATCAATTATTCATAAATAAACTATAACATAATTTATTTTTTGACTAAAGTCAAAATAAAAACTAAAAAAGAGACCTCTTATGGTCTCTTGTTCATACTTCGTATCACTTTGGCGGCATGCTTCAACTCATCGGCTATCAAGACCTCTCTGTTGAAGCTTTCTGGGGTATGGAAACAAAGCAGTTTGAAGAACTCTCGAACGATATCACGACATTCCTCATAAAGCATGAAATGTCTTTCTTGAAACTTTCCAACGTCCTTCATGATTCTTTTTTGATTCAAGGCATATTCATAGTCCGTATGACCTTCTAACTTATTTCGAATCATGAACAATGCATTCATGGAATCTTGATGCTTGTTGAGTCGTGTCCGTGCTTCTTGAATGACCTCTATCCCGAAAGGCTCGTTCGGGAAAACCCTTCCGTTGTGCGTTACCACGTCATAATGCTCTTCTAACTGCTCCAGGAAAGAATAGATGCTGACATTCACAACATCATTCGACTTATCACGAGAAGGTCGCTCCACGAGTCTACAGAGCGAGATGATGTAAAGACTTTGATTCGATTTCCACAGATGGCGATGAAGATGTGGGAAGTGATTATCTCCCCCCATCGTCTTGACGACTTGGAGCATATAGCTTGAATTTGAGGCATTTTCGACGCTCCCAAGTAGGAATAACAGCATCGACCATAACCGACTCAAGTAAATGTCTTGATTCTGTTCCTGTTCACTTCGTTCATCCCTGCCTTCGTCATGGAGGTAGGAAGCCCATTGTCTATCAATATCTTGTTCGATTCTCTTCATTCTTTCACCCTGCTCCCTCTCCAGTTATCAAATAAAGAAGTCATCCATTGCTCTATCAATCTCATCCTGTGCAATCCCGATATATATCTTCGTGACCCTCTCGGACGAGTGGTTGAAAATATCTTGCAACATGGCGATATCCTTGTTCTTCTGATAGAAATGATAACCGAAGCTCTTACGCAACGAGTGAGTCCCGACATTCTCCATACCGAGCGCCTCTCCTGCCTCTTTCATGATTCGATAGGCTTGGACACGGCTGATAGGTTCTTTCGTCTTTTTGGACGGGA